>CAYWCH010000001.1:0-32532 GCA_964456715.1 uncultured Anaerolinea sp.
CCCCCACCGTGGATCCGGTCAACATGAGCCTGATGATGCTTCCCTTGATCCTGCTTTACTTCCTGTCGGTTCTGTTCGCCTGGTTCGCCCAACGAGGAAAGAAGAAACCAACCGAAGAGGACTCACAAATCTCTGAATAGCTGCAATCGAAGAAAAAAGCCCCTTCTCCATTGTTGAGGAAGGGGCTTTTCTAATCACTCTGAGCTTACTTTCGTTGGTTCTCAACCTCGAAGATGCGCCGCAGGATCGCCACCGATGCCGCGTAGGTCGAATCCATGCCCTCATACGAAAGCGCACCGGCGCCCAGGTTCTTGCCCTTGCTCATCGGCGTGTCTGACGCGTAATGCAGGATGCCGACATCAAACGGCAGGTTGTAGAGATTAACGATCTCGTTGACCGGATGTCGCTTGGGTTTGTACATCTCGAAGATCGCTGAAAGATAGGGTCCGGCTTCCATTTCAATATCGGTATACCCCTCGCGATAAACCACATCCATCAAGCGTGCGTTTTGCAGGAAGGTACCGAACGCGGAAAGGGCCTTCTGGTTGTCGAGCACGTTTCCGTAGATCAGGTAAGGCGCCACATCGGCTGCGCAAAATGCGTTCTTGAATAAATAGGTGTTTTCGGAATGTTCATCCTGCACCACATTGGGCACCATCACATCGCCGCGGACTCCATTCAGGGTGGCAGCCTTGCCCAGGATGTAAACGCCGAGGATGTTCGAAATATGCTCAGCCACCGCTGTCAGGATATGGTAAGCGCTGAACCCAAGGGGATAGTCGATGTTAACGATCATCGCGTCAGTGTTTGTAAGATCGAGATCGTTAAACCCTTTCATTACCCGTGCGTCAATCGCGCCTTTCTTCAACCTGGAAAGATCGATGACCTGGGCTTCAATGTCGAAAGAATGCAGCGAGGGGATCCGTTTCATCCCCAGCGCAATTTCCCGGGTCATCTGCTCTTTCGCCAGGTATTTTCCGGAGGGTAGTTGCTCCACTTTCTTTAAAGCATAATATAGGAAATTTTCCTGGTTGGAATCAGCCTCATTTTTTTGGATCTTTTCCCATTCATCGATGAGCGAATCGTTTCGGCTCTGTTTGAGCAGGGCAATGATCTCATCCCGTTTCTCAAGGGCAAACCCTGAAAGCAGGTTGAGCATGGAGTGTGAATTGCTCGAGATAAAAAAGACCGGCCTCTCAGATACATCCGGAGCGGATTGCGCGATATTGTCCCACCAGGTCCGGGTAGCCCGCCAGTATTCACTTAACGAACCGTTCAGCAGCCGTACTTTGAAATCACACTTCCTCATGTGGATGATCTGGACAATTCGCGCGAAATCACTTCCCCAAATAGTTCGCAGTCGTTGCAGATCATCCACTGGTATATCCATTGACCCGGCCAGATCAGCAATGCAGTTTGTGTTGCCGGCGCTGGCGCCATCCAGGCACGAAAGATCACTGTCTTGCAGCAGAAGATGCAACTTGTTCCATTCGATCTGGTAAGCGGTCAAAATGGGGATCACATCCTCGATATCGGATTGACTGGCGATATAGCAGGCGAGGATATCTTTGCCATCATAATAACAACGGCGGCGTCTGGCTTTGGCAGAAACCTGCTGCCAGGTCTCCACCTCGCTGTACCCATACCTCGCAAACAAAGAGGCGCTTTGCCCCAGGATGATCGTCTGCACCGCAGGAATGCATTCGGGCAGACGCAGACTGGCATAGATCAGCGCGGAGATATCCAGGCTGGATTTGCGCGCGTCAAGGTGCAGCGGGGAGTTCATCCCCGCGTGAACCTCCTCCAGTGTGCGGATATTGATCTCAGTGGATGACCTCAATAGGGAATAAACTGTTCGGATGTACAGTTCGATTTCATCAGTGGCAAGGCGGGGGACAATTCTTTCCATTGAAAATTTTGCCTTTCTGTCTCAATTGTAGCATAGCCAGCTTGAAGTTCCTTCCCGCCACTATCCAACGGTTCCTTTAAAACAATCGGTTTTGATTTGAAATCTTTCTCATTTCTCATATAATGAAATATGAAAAGTAGATCGTATGCACGTGCGAATTTACCTTTGAAAGGGAGAAAAACATGGATAAAGTAAAATGCTCGAAATGCAACGCTGAAAACGATCCCGGCAATAAGACCTGCCAGTCCTGTGGTGCACCGCTCACTGTCGCCACTGAGAAAACTGTGGTTGCCAAACGCTCAGCTCCGGAAACAGCAGCAACAAACATGATGCCGCCTCCAGCACCCGTGCCACCGGCCGCGGTACCGGTTCCCCCTGCTGCCCCGATGCCGCCAGCTGGCGCGCCCATGCCCCCACCACAAGGCCCTTATATGCAGGGACAGATGCCTCCACCGCCCGCATATGGGCAACCCCAGGGGTATGGTTATGCCCCTGCACCCATGTTCATGGGTACCCCGATTAAAAAATTGGGACTGCACCTGGATGGCTGGAGTGATGTCGTCGAAGATGGCGCTGACTTGGCCAGCAAGGTGAAGCAGGCGTTCGTTGAAAAGATCACCAAAGAGAATATTCCCGGTCTGCGCATCACCGAAGTTCAACTCACCGGAGATGATACGCCGGCTCGCCCGTACACCCTGGTAACCAACGCTCCCGGGGTTGCTGTTCCGGTTCGCGTGGCGCCATATGGAAAAAACCTGGTTGTGAGCTGGGACCTTTATACCAGGCGTACTGCCAACTGGTTGACGATCGCGTTACTCGGAGGGATCGTTCTTCTGCTGGCTGTGCTGGACAAGGTTGTCTTTGCCTACACATTCGATAATTTCTTCGAGGGAATGTTCTCTTTCTTCGGGACATTCCTGAGTTGGTTGTTAGTCCCCACCCTGGTGCTGTTATTGTTGGGTAAGATCATCAAAGATGATTGGGTGGGTCTCTTTGTTAAAGATATCGATTCCTTCGCAGCAGATGATGCCGATACTTTGACAACAATCGTCGACAATGATTTGATCGAAGCGATTGAAGATTGTCTGGAACCCCCTGAGCCGGAACCGGCTCCGGCCCCCAAAAAAGCAAAGAAATAACCTGAAAAAATCTCCCCGAATAACGGGGAGATTTTTTATTCATTCCAGGTTCTTAACAAATCAGGTAATTCCTGCAGAGTAGAAATTTCGCCGTCTGGCGTCAGATCTGGCCTGCCCCGCAGCAATTCGCGTGAATACTCAGCCCGTCTGGAGATCCAGACCGTTTTCATGCCACATTGTCTGGCACCCAGGATATCCGCCTGAAGGGTGTCGCCAACCATGACCATTTCATCGAAACGCAGGTGGAGTTGCTGTGCTACTTTTTCAAAAATACGTCGATCGGGCTTGCGGTAACCTTCCTCAGCCGAGATCACAATGGTTGAGAAATATTTGCGTAACCCATTCTTCTCGATCAGGTTATTAACGTCCCAGGAATCCGAGGCGTTGGTGATCATACCCAGTTGGTAATCCGTGGCTGCCAGCTTGTCCAAAGTCTGAATGGTATCGTCCTCAAGTTGCCAGTGTTTTTCAGTCACCAGATACATCTCATGGATCGCAGCGACCACTTCATCCTTCGAGGGATACCGCTCCACCAGGTCTTCCAGCGCGTGCAGCACAATACCGTGGACGGGCAATTCAAGCATATCTTGTTCGCGTTGGGTGTAATACATATGCATCAATCCGCGGAATTTGTCTGCGAAAACATCGCGGTCCAGGTCATATCCCTGCGCGATCAAGTGATCCACCAACGCCAGGTACGAAGCGCGTGCGACCTCGGTGAGATCTCCGCTGAAATTGATCAAAGTGTATCCAAGATCAAAGATGATGGCCTTGATCTTTTTTTCCGCCGTCTGCATTTCTTTTCGTTTCTCCTGTACCTTCCGGGTATGCTATTTTAATAACCCCACCTGTGGTTAATAGCTTCGTTCCCGGTCAAACTTATTGAACATCGGTTCACCGTGCAGGTAACGGACAAGGTTCTCTGCGAACATCATGCCAGCTCTTTCCTTATACTTTGGGCTGAACCCTGAAACGTGCGGGGTCAGGATGATATTGGGTGCCTTCCAAAGTGGGTTCTCGGCAGGCAGTGGTTCCTTGGCGAACACATCCAGGGCTGCACCCGCCAGTCGTTTCTCTTCGAGCGCATCGATCAGTGCCGCTTCATCGACGATTCCACCCCGGCTGACCACAATCAGGTACGCCCCCTGCTTGAACGCCTTCAGTTCTTCCGGGCCGATCAGCCCCCTGGTCTGCTCGGTCAATGGCAGGGTGACCACCACAAAATCACACTCACCGACCATCGACTTGAGTGCCTGGATCGGATAGAGCCGGTGGAACAGGTTGCCTTCAGGATCACCGTGCCCCTCGATCGTGTATCCGGTATCGACGGGATGCATCGCATCCCTCTTGGCCGCCAGCACTTTTACATTAAAGGGCTGCAGCAGGCGAGCGACCTCGCGGCCGATACTGCCGTACCCTACCAGACCAACGGTCTTGCCGTGCATTTCGAATGGGATAAACTTCTCCCACCGGTCGGGTGGCCAGTCATGATGTAGCTGGTTTTGCATTAACTCGGGAAGCCGTCTCGACATGGCCAGTATCATCGCCAGGATAAATTCCCCTTCCTGGATCGCCGATGCGCCGCTCATCGAAGTGATGATCAGATCAGGTTTATCCAGCAGCGGGCTTCCCTGCAAGAAATCAATGCCGGCATAGTGGTATTGAACCCACTTTAAATTGGGAATGATCGCCGGGTCTGGAACGAGTAGATCCGTGTAAAGAATCTCAGTGTCATTCCAAAGATCGAGGGGGATATCTTCCACCGCTTGTGCTGGATGCAGCGTGATGTGCACACGCGGGTTGACCTCATTAAGCCGTTGCATCACACTCACAGGAAACGGGATGGTGGTCAATACCTCGATCTTTTTTGCCATTTGCTCAACCTTTCAAATATATCCCTTCGGGATCCAATTCCTCACGTAGTAATTTTAATTCAGAATCCTTCACCGGTTCAGTGGTTTTTAGGTTTCCTGCGATCTTGATATCCCAACCGGTGTTTTCCTTCACCTGTTCCACCGTGCAGCCGGCATGGAGCGCTGTGAGTACCAACTCTCCGCTTTCATCCGGTTCCATCAGTCCCAGGTTGGTCACTACCACCAGCGGTCCCCCGCCGCGGACTCCTGTGGCTTCGCGTTCAGCGCGTCCACCCAGGAACCCGGCCGAGGTGCGGAAATCGACTTTTTCAGGAAAACGGCGTTTCTGATGCGGGGTCATGATATAGCATCGGTTCGCCCAGGCAGCCATCTCCTGCGAGCCGCCAGATCCCGGCAGCCTCACCTTGGGGTGGGAATAATCACTGCCGATGACAGTGGCGTTGATGTTGCCAAATTTATCGATCTGCGCGCCACCCAAAAAACCCACATCCACGTTACCGCGCTGCAGGTAAAGCGTGAAGATGTCATACATGCTGCAAACCGAAGAGGCTCCGCTCACCAGGGTGGGGTCGCCAATCGAAAGCGGCAGGCGTGCTGGCCGGGCGCCGATCACTCCGGCCTCGTAGATCATTTGCAAGTTGGGTGCGTGAGTCTTTCGCGCCAGGTTGCAGGCCAGGTTGGGTAGCCCAACCCCCACGAACACCACATCGCCGTCGCGCAGCAGCCTTGCCGCGTTGATGCACATCAATTCAGAGGAAGTGTAGATTTTTTCAGTCATAATCTTTCCACTAATTACACGAATTTTAGCGAATCTCGCTAAATTAACGATTAATACTCTCCGTAGTCCACCGCTGCCGCAGGATGCGACTTGACCTTGAGCCGGTCGTGAGTTTCCTTGCCCAGTTTCTCCCAGTATTCCGCCGCGTCCTTCACGCCGTAGACCCACTCGTCCAACCAGGCCTTGGTGGTCGCGGCATCCTCGGTAATCTTGTCCCAGTTGAGGTAGAAGGCGTTGTCGCGGTCGTAATACCCCTGCGTGTACGAGGGATGCGCGCAGTGCGGCACGTGGCAGACTGCGTCCACGATCAGTTCGGGAATCAGGGTGCGGTTGGGATCAGAGCGGATCACCGACTCGTCCACGATCTCTTCCGCGGTGATGATGACGTGTTCAGATGCGAACGCCACCTCTTTCTGTTCACCGATGATGCCCCAGATGTGCGCGTTGCCGTTCTTATCGGCGCGTTGCACGTGGATGATGGCCACGTCTGGATGCAATGGCGGCACGGTGATCACTTCACGTCCGGTGTATGGATCCTTGACCCGTTTGATATTCGGATTGTTCTTTTCCAGGTCCGTCGCCGCAGTCTGGTTCATCGGAATGAACGGCAGCCCAGCCGCCCCTGCTTGAAGTCTGGAAATCATACCGAAGTGCGAATACTCCTCCCACTCCAACCGCCCGGCTTCGAGTTCATTGCGCACGATGCGCAGCGACCCCACCCCCGGGTTGCCGATGTAGGAGAAGATCAGTTTTTTGGCGCAGCCGGCTGCCACCATCTGGTCGTAGATCAAGTCGGGAGTGGCTCGTGCCAGGATGAGATCTTTTCTGCCCTGGCGAATGATCTCGTGCCCGGCTGCGAACGGGATCAAATGGGTAAACCCCGCGCAATAGACAGTATCGCCATCATGGACGTAATTCGATATTTCTTCAGAGAGTGAACAAAGTTTTGACATATTTTGGTCCTGTTTATAGAAACCCGGTTTTGATAAACCGGGTTTCTTTTGAGTGATTATGCCTTGCGGACTCGGGTGCGAATTTGCTCGTGCATGTACAACTGCAGATAGTGCAAACCGCCCGCGTTCTTTCCGGAGGAACCCGAGCCTTTCCATCCGCCGAAGGGTTGGAAACCAGGCCAGGCACCGGTGGTGGCACCCTGCGGACGGTTCGAATACGTCACACCGGCTTCGATCTTGTCGAAGAACCATTCAGCTTCTTCTTCAGTACCGTAGAAACCAGCCGTCAGGCCGTAATCCACATCATTGGCGATCTTCATCGCCTCATCCAGTGAATTGACCTTACCCACCGTGGTGATGGGGACGAACATTTCCTGCTTCCACAGGCGGTGCGTAAACGGCGCTTCAGCGATGGTCGGTGCGCAGAAATAGCCTTTCACGTATTCGCCGTCGGTGAGTACCTTGCCGCCGGTGAGGATCTTGCCGTTCTGACGCAGATCTTCACTGAACTCTTGATAATCTGCATAGGACGACTTGTTGACCACCGGCCCCAGGAAGACGGAACGGTCGGTTGGATCACCGATCTTCAGCGCGTTGGTCTTCTCAATGATCTTGGCAACCAGTTCATCATAAACCGGGTCTTCGATCAATACACGCGAAGCCGCCGAGCATTTCTGACCCTGCAATCCAAACGCTGAACGGACAATGCCGGAAACGGCGTCATCCAGGTTGGCGTGCCGTGAAACCACCACCGGGTTCTTACCGCCCAATTCAAGAATGGCTGGGCGCACCCAGCGGCCGTTGGCAAAATTGCGGTAGATCTTCATGCCCACATCGAACGAGCCGGTGAAGGTGACACCGCATACATCCGGGCTATCCACCAGGGTCTGACCCACACTCGAGCCCGGACCGGTGACGTAGTTGACCACGCCATCCGGAATTCCGGCATCGCGCAGGCATTCGCAGATCAGGCGGGTGGTCCACGGGGTATCCGAAGCGGGTTTGATCACCACGGTGTTCCCTGCCACCAGCGCAGAGCCGGTGGGGCCGCCGGTGAGGGCTGCCGGGAAGTTGAACGGGCTGATTACCAGCCAAACACCGTAAGGCCGCAGCACTGATTGGTTGGTGCTCTTGTACCCGGTCAGCGGATCGACGCCCATGGGGGTATCAAAACCGTTATTGGCTTCCATTCGATCGCAGGCATAGCGGAACAGGTCGGCCATCTCGGCCACGTCGCCCAAACCTTCCATGCGGTTCTTGCCGACTTCGAGAGAAACAGCCGATCCCATCTCGTAAATGCGCGCATCAATATTTGCGGCAGCCTTGCGGACCATCGCGACCCTGTCCTGCCATTTCATATGGCTCCAGACCGGGAATGCTTTTTTGGCGGCAGCGATGGCAGCCTTGGCATCATCCGCGGTACCTTTTTGGTATACTCCCAATACCACGTCCGTGTTGGCCGGGGATCGGTCTTCGAGTTTTTCGTTACTCAAGACTTCCTTGCCACCAATGAACATGGCATATTCTTTACCATATTCAGCCCTGTGCTTGGCGAGCGCTTCATTGAATTTCGTGTGGAGCTCTTCCGGCGGGTTATACATAGTGGCGTATGTTAACTTGAATGCAGATTCTGCACACATGCGAGTATTTCCTCCTGAAAGGGGATAAATTGACAAGCTGTTCAGACGAATTTAAGTATAGCGCAGACGACATTACACGTCAAAATAACAAATTACACGTTTTTGTCATTATCGCCGAGCGCCGCCAGCTTGTCGGCCAGATCGATAAAATCATCGAGGAACCACAATTTGCCGCTGCGCAGTGGATATTCGCCGTGGATGGCTTCCTTCCATCGCTTGGGAATTCCGCTCAGGCCGTAGAGTGCCCCCGCGATCGCGCCGGTGATGGCTCCTCCCGTGTCCGCGTCGTTGCCCAGATTCACCGCCTTGACAAGCGCCTCTTCGAAGGAAAGCGTGGTCATCGTCGCCCACAAAGCCGTTTCCAGGGTGTGCCGCACCCAGCCGCTATTCTTGAGGTCGTTGCGCATGCGCACGGGTGCCAGATTCATCATTAATTGGAAATCTTCGTCGAAGGCCACCTGTTCAGTTGCCTGCCTGACCGCCTTGCGAATTACTTCAGCTGGTTGCCGGTCGGCTTCCTGCAAGATCTGGTACAGGATGAAATTCAACAGCAGCGATCCGTTGACGCAATCGGGGTGACAATGGGTCAGTTCCGTCTGCAGCGTGGTCTCAGATGTCAGCAAGCCAGGTTGCTTGTAGCGTGCAATTGCGATCGGCCAGGTGCGCATCAGACCGC
The DNA here is from genome assembly GCA_964456715.1 of uncultured Anaerolinea sp. GTDB lineage: Bacteria > Chloroflexota > Anaerolineae > Anaerolineales > Anaerolineaceae > UBA6107. Next base: position 8,970 of record CAYWCH010000001.1, read on the forward strand.
CGTTGCTGGCATTATCCGGATCGGCGTCTTGGATCTGTTTGGCGGCTTTTTCCACCGGAACGCCGTTCGCGATCAATTTCAAAACCGCCGCGGTATGGATGCCGATATCCGGCGGCCGGCACTGGTACCAGGCCAAAAAACGTCCCGCCAGATCTTGCACGTCAAGCGGAGATGTAATGAGCAGGCTTTCAGAGAGCGCCAGCGACATTTCGGTATCGTCTGTAAACGATCCGGCCGGCAACGCCCCATTGATCATCTCGGTTTCCAGGTCGTAATCGGGACGTGGTGCCTGGAACTCAAGCGGCATCCCCAATGCATCACCCACCACAGCACCCACCATGATCCCGCGTAATCGATCTTGAATATCGCTCATTTCACCACACTCTGATAAAAGGTATTGATGATCCCTGCCAGTTTCTTCCTGTCAGCCCGTTTATTTATTAATTCAAGATTGCTCTGACGCCAGTTTGCAAAACTGTCGGGGTTGGTCAGGAGTTGGTTGATCGCCGCGGCGACCGCTTCAGGGTCACCCGGCGGCACCAGTGCGCTGTTTACTCCCGGCTCGATCCACTCGCGGATCGATTCAATGTCGCCGCAGACTGGCAGGCAGCCCAACGCCATCGCCTCCAGCAGTGTGTTCGGTGTGCCGTCGTGCTCGCTGATGGAAACCATGATCGTCGAACGCGAAAATTGTTTCCAAAGTTCACCCTGTGATAAGAACGGCGCCAATTCCACATTGGCGGCAATCCCGAGCTTTTCCACCCAGTCCAGTGCCTCTTTTTGCCCGGCCATTGACGCGCAGAGAAAACGCACATCGGGATACTGCTTCAGAACCAGCGGGATCGCCTTGAAAAAGGTGTCAATACGCACAGAGGAGGGTCGGAACCCTCTCGGGTTGATTATCTGGATGGGCTTCGCGCACTTTTCTGGTTTGGCGACCTGCAGCATCGCGTCCAAATCCAGCCCGCCGTTGCCGACCACGACCAGAGTGGGTTTGTTGGGGTCGAGTCCCCACTGCCTCGCCAGTTGCACGTCGCGCTGTGTATCTGAAAAGAGACCATCGGCGCGTTTCATCACCTGACGGGTCAATCTGCCCAGGGTTTTGTTGGCTGCCGCGTGCAGGGTGAGATCGTTCCCCCAGGTCGACACCAGCATGGGTATCCCCTTGGGAGTGGCCGCCGCCAGCATGCCCTCGTAGGGGATGCGCAAGGCATGGACCACGTCAGGCTGCAGTGCTGCCACGATCGCGCGAAGTTTTCGACGATAATATGGAACCGTCAACGGGCCTAAAGCATAACGCATGCCCGTCAGCAGCGGGCGAAAGCGGTTGATCAACCCCTTGCGCGCAGAGGCTGAACCGGCTGTTTTTACCTGGCTGCCGCTGAAACTCGCGAAAGCAGCGGGCAACACCGCCGTCATTTCCACTCCATCAATGGGTGAACAAGGATATGTGCTCACCAGGCTGATGCGGTGACCTGTCAGTTTCAGCGTCTTGATCCAGCTCTTTGTGGTGGGACTGCGCCCATCGGCGACAAGAAGAATATGCATAAGGATATTTTAACGTGATTAATTGAATCGTGCTTTACCAACCCATTGAATTGTGAGCATAAACTCTATTGGTAATTTATTTGTAATTTATTGCATTATTATATAGAGTTGTTATCATTAAGTCATAATTGTTTTCACAAAGATGAAATTGCTATAATAAAAATCATAAAGCCCTCATCGCTACAATCATATTACCGAAGGATATCAAGTCATGAAGAACCTCATTCCTGATGAAGTGGCTTCTCCGGAAAACAATTTCACTACCGAATCCGAAATAATGCATCTTTACGATGATATCGGCTACGGGGTGCTGTTCCATTCACCTGACGGGACGATTATTAAGGCCAACAAGGCAGCCTGCCGCCTGCTCGGACTCCCTGCCAGTCAATTACTGGGGAAAAAGATCACCGATCCGCCCTGGCACTTTTTCCATGAGGATGGATCTCCTTTGCTCAAATCAGAAATGCCCTCCCACGCATCACCGAACGCAAAAGTTTATTCAGATCAGATCATCGTTGGGGTCTACTATTCTGAGTCGAAAAAAGTCCTTTGGATAAAAATTACTGTCAAACCTTTCTCTAGACCCAATCCGGGTTCGTTAAGTAAAGTAATTTCAATCCTTACTGATCACAGCAAAGAACACCAACTTGAGGAACGGAGGAAGGAGTTAAAAGCCTTCACCTCCCTTACTCAATTGGCAGAACAAAAGGGACTCTCTCTGGATGATCTGTACCAAAAAACGATCGATATGCTGCCGGCATGCTGGCAATACCCATCGGTAACCTGTGGCCGCATGGTCATCCATGGCAAAGAATACCGCACAGAAAATTATCGCGCAACTAAATGGGTTCAATCTTCGCCCATCAGTATCATGTCTGAGGTGATTGGTTTCATCGAGGTTAGCTACCTGAAAGAACGGGTTCCCGAAAAGGAAGGACCCTTCCTGGCCGAGGAAAGAACCTTGCTGAATTCGATCGCCGAAAGGGTCGGCAGAATCGCTGAAAGGGTTCAGTCAGAACAGCAATTGCAAAAAGATAGGGATTTCCGCGATCTGGCGCTGCGTGCAGGAAACCTGGGGATTTGGAAGCATGATCTGGTGGCAGACAAAGTCTTCCTGGATGATCGTGCTCAAATACACTTTGGAATCGACAAACCGGTGATATCTTCACAGGAGTTCCTGAACCGTATCCACCCGGACGATCTGCAGCGGACCTTCCAGGAATCGCAAAATGCGGCAAAGAAGAAACTGACCAGTCAAATCTCAACTGAATACCGTATTGTTCAACCGGATGGGAAATTCCGGTGGATCCTGACACAATCCAAAATTACTTATATTAAGACTCCTACGGGGCTCAAGCCGGTCTCTGCCACAGGGACTTCACAAGACATCACTGAACGCAAAGAAATGGAAGAGTCATTAAAACAAAAAACCCGTGCTTTGCGAGTGTTGACCAATTGTAATCAGGCCTTGATGCGCTTTGATGATGAAATAAAACTGCTCAGTGAGATCTGCCGTATCGCCGTTGAAGATGGTGGCTACCGTATGGCCTGGGTTGGTTTCGCTCAACATGACGCCGAGAAATCAGTGATTCCAGTGGCTGAACATGGATTTGAGGTTGGGTACCTCAAATCGGCTGCAATCACCTGGGCGGATACCGATCGCGGACAGGGACCCGGCGGCACTGCGATTCGCACCAAGAAAACTTACGTGAACCAGAATATCCGCACAAATCCGAAATTTGCTCCCTGGCGTGAGGCAGCCCAAAAACAGGGATATAGTTCTTCAATCGCCTTGCCGATCATCGTAAAAAATGAAGCCATCGGTGCTTTTATGCTGTACAGTCAAGAACCCGAAGCCTTTGCTGAGGATGAACAGGAGTTATTGAATGAATTGGTCCTGGATATTTCCTTCGGCATCGAGAACCTGAGGGCCAGACTTTTCCAAAAACAATTGCAGGTTGACCTGGATCAGGCATACAACCAGTACAAGCTCATCGCCGATAACACCGACGATGTCATCTGGGTTTGGGATGTGCAAACCAACTGCTATGCTTACATCAGCCCATCGGTTCAAAAAACCCACTTGATCTCTCCCAAAGAAGCCATAAAGATGGATTTCAAGCAGGTGTTGACGCCGGAATCTGCCACCAAAGTGGGTGGCGTGATTGCCAAATCAATGCCAGCCATCCTGGCTGGAAGACCAACCCGTTCTACTACCCTCGAGCTCGATCAATTCCGGGCTGACGGCTCGATCATCCCCACTGAGACAACCGTTCGTCTTGTAAAAACATCCCAGGGACGCATCCAGATCGTTGGCATTTCCCGCGACATCAGCGAACGCAAGAAATTGGAGTCGGTCAACCGTGAAACCAGTGCCAGGCTCCAGGCTGCTCTGGGCAGTATGACGGATGCTGTTTTCATTTCTGATCTGCAGGGGAATTTCATCGAACTGAACGACGCGTTTGCTACTTTCCATAGATTTAAATCAAAAGAAGAACATGCCAAAACCATGGCTGAATACCCCGACTTCCTTGAAGTTTACCTGGCTGATGGCACTCTGGCACCCCCGGAGATGTGGGCAATCCCGCGTGCCTTACGCGGCGAAATCGGGACGAATGTCGAATATGGCCAGAAGAGAAAAGATACCGGAGAAAGCTGGTTCAGCAGTTACAGCTTCGCTCCGATCAGAGATGATAATGGCGAGATCATCGGTGCTGTGGCGGTCGGCCGTGATATCACTGAAAAGAAACGCATCGAGGAATTGCTGCGTAGAGCCAATCTGGATTACCGGATGATTACAGAAAATACCGACGATGTCATCTGGTCTTTGGATGTGGAATCTGAGAGCTTTACTTACCTCAGCCCTTCCAATAATCGCCTGCTTGGTTTCAGTCCTGAAGAAGTGCTCGATCGGAAATTGGACGAGATATTGACACCCGAATCTTATGAAATAGCAAAAGATATTTTTACACGAAGTTCGGCTGCCTTTGCAAGAGGCGAACTACTTCGTTCTGATCCCATCGAATTATGGCAAAAACGAAAAGACAATTCTCTGGTTCCAACAGAAGTAAGAATAAACACCGCAATCGCCGAAGATGGTCGCCTTCAATTGGTGGGGATCACCCGTGATATCACCGAACGCAAGAAAGCAGAAGAAGCCCTGCGCCAGAGCGAAGAAAAATTCCGCACCACCTTCGATAACATGATCGAGGGCGTACAGATCCTCAGCAGCGACTTGTTGTATATGTACATCAACAATACTACCGAACAGCAGAGCCGCGTAAAGATAGAGGAACTGCTGGGTAAAAAATTCACAGAGGTGTGGCCGGGGATTGATGGCACTGAACTTTACAGCAACATGAATAAGTGCTTGAACGATCAGGTTCCTGTCAATATGGAGAACCTGTTTGCTTATCCGGATGGAACTTCGAGGTGGTTCAATTTAAAGATGCAGCCCATCCCTGAAGGATTGCTCATCCTCTCCGAAGAAATCACCGAACAAAAACGCGTCTTGGATGAGCTGCGAAAAACGACCGCCAATTACCAGTTGATCGCTGATCACAGCACTGACGTGATCTGGGTGATTGACGCAGAGACCTTAAAATTTACCTATGTAAGCCCGTCTGTGGAAAAACTGCGCGGTTATACCTCCGATGAAGTATTACAGCAAACCGCCGCTGATTCGCTTACTCCTGCTTCGATGGCAATCGTTCAGAAATTGCTTACAGACAACCTCCCTGCCTTTATCAAGGATGGAATTTCACCATCGCTCACAATCGAGCTGGAACAACCCCATAAAAATGGCGCGATCGTTCCAACAGAGGTTTCCACCACCCTTGCTTATAACGAGAATGGAAAAATTCAAGTCATCGGAATTACCCGCGATATCACTGAACGCAAACGTGCTGAAGAAGCTCTGCGTATCAGCCGCGATACCAATCAGGCCATCCTGGACGCGACTCTCGAATCAATGTTCCTCATGGACACCGATGGCACGATTCTTTCGGTTAATCAAACCGGAGCTGAAAGGCTGCATAAAACCCAGGAGCAAATGCGGGGAACAAATATCTTTACTCATTTTCCAGAATCGCTGGTAGAGTCAAGGCGAGTTGAATTCAAAAAGGTAATTGACACCGCATCCCCGGTGTCATTTGAAGACGAACGCGACGGCCAATACTTTCAGATAAACCTTTATCCGGTCTTTGATCAAACAAGCAAAGTAAACCGGGTTGTATCATACGGCCGCGACGTTACCGAATCTCACAAAATTGAAGATACGTTGCGTCAGAACGAAGCAACAAAACGCGCAATCCTGAACTCGACCCTTGAATCGGTATTCATGGTCGATCTGCAAGGGAAGATCCTTTCCGTGAACCCGGCCGGCGCGCGACGAATGGGCAAGTCTCCCGAAGAATTGCTCGGACAAAATTTCTTTGCGTTGCTTCCCCCCAAGGTGGTAGAACTTCGAAAATCAAAGATTCAGGAAGTGATCCGTACAGGCAAGCCGGTGCTCTTTGAAGACGAGCGTGCCGGACGATATTACCAGAACAACATGTACCCGATCAAAGATGCAGACAATAATGTGAAGTCAGTTGTGTTTTATGCCAATGACACCACTGAAGCTTATCAGGCACGCGAAAAGCTGCTGGAAAGCGAAGAGAACAACCGCGCCATCCTCAACGCCACCCTCGAAGCAGTCTACCTGATCAAGCCAAATGGGGAAGTGATCATGGCCAATGAATCAGGGGCTCATCGTTACGGCTGCACAACTGAATCCATCCGTGGCCGCATTATTTATGATTTTGTCGGCAAGGAATTGGCTGCCATTCGACGAAAGAATGTCGCTGAAGCGACTAAATCAAAGAAACCTCTGTCGTTCGAAAACACCGGTGATGGTAGAGTCTTTTTCAGCAATGTCTATCCTCTTTTTGATAAAAATGGCAAGGTCAATCGACTGGCAATCTATACCACAGATATTACTGAACAAAAACTGGCAGAGATCGAAAGTCAGCAACACACCCAAGATGTTTCGCTGATCAATGACATCAATGCAGGGCTGAATGAGGACAAGAAGTTCAAACAAATCACAGCATTGCTGGACGAGAGGATCAAGACAAATTTCAATGCCATGGGTGTGGCATTTTACCTGGTAAGTGATGATGGGAAATCTCTGTTAACATCCAGCTTCTCTCTTCCGCAGGGGCTCGAAAAAATGATCGAGGATTTGATTGGCGGGCACATCCCCGTAGTGAGTATACCCATTCATCCTCAAGGTGTTTATAGTGAGCCATTCTATTCGGGTAAATCTGCGATTATCACCGATAAAAACGCCATCGGCAGCCGCATTGCGGAGATCATTGAAGCAGATAAGGGATCAAAGAAAGTCAAATCACTGTATAAAAAATTGACGCCCACCATCATGAAGATGCTTAGAACCAAATCGATCATTGCAATCCCCCTTTTCTCAAATGATCGACCTCTCGGGCTTTTGGAAATTTCCAGCACGGATGTATTTTCTCAAAGAGATCTGGAGAGGCTGGAAGCTATCAGCCAGCAATTGACCTCGGCGATCGTTCGAAAACAAACCGAAGATGAGCTGCGAGCTGCCACGGAAAAATTCGAGGAGTTGGTCAACACCATCCCCCAAGTGTTCTGGATCATGGACAATCTGCAAAGAAAGATGGTCTATGTCAGCCCTACCATCGAGAAAATGTGGGGGATTAAGCCCGCTGAATATTTACTCGATCATTCCATAACAAGAAACAATATTTTTGCTGAAGACATTGAACCGTTGACTTTCCTGGCTCAAAAGCGGATGCAAGGACAGGAAATCGAGGTTGAATACCGCATGCATCACCCGGACGGAACATTCCACTGGATTCGCGATCACAGCTATCCGGTCTTTGATGAAAAGAATAACTTGATTCGTACCATCGGTATGTTTACGGATATCACCGATCAGAAAAAAGCCGAACAGGAATTGCGCAGGAGCGAGGAAAAATATCGTGTTTTGATGGAAAGCCTCGATAACTCAATCACCATGGTTTCTGATAATGGCACAATCCTTTACATAAACGATGTGGGTGCCTACCAGGTTGGCAGGAACGCAAAAGGTGTTATCGGAAAGAGGCTTCATGATCTCTTCCCGACCAGTTTTGCCGATAGCCAGTTGCAGATTATCAAAAAGGTGTTCACTGAAAAGATCGGCTTTATCATGGAATCCCAAGTTTTGATTCGGGGTGAATTACGCTGGTTCCGCACTTTCTATGAACCAATCATGGATGAAAAGGGGAACGTGACCTCGGTTCTGATCAATGCCACCGCTATTGATGATTTGAAGAAAGCCCAGGAAGAACTGTTGGAGCTCAACCGTTCCCTCGAAGAAAGGATCAAGGAGCGCAGTGCTGAAGTGCAGGACCTCTATGACAACGCTCCCAATGGCTATTATTCATTGGATGAAAACGGTGTAATTATCCGTGCCAATGAAACAACAATACGATGGCTGGGTTATTCGAGAGATGAATTGATTGGCAGGATATCTGTTCCTCAAATAACAACCCCCGAGAGTGCCAAAAAGTTTACGACGAATTTTTCCATCTTTAAGAAACAGGGGTACATTTATGACCTTGAATTAGATTTCAAACGCAAGGATGGCAGTATTCTGCCTGTACTGGTCAATGGAACGGCGGTTTATGATCAGGATGGCAATTTCCTTCACAGTCGTTCAACCATTTCAGATAACACTGAACGCAAGAAAAACGAGGATGCACTCCGTAAAAGTGAAATCACCTACCGGGCTTTGTTTGAAAACTCGAACGACGGCATCTTTTTACTTGATGCATCGGCAAAGATCATCAAGGTCAACCAAAGAGGCGCCCAAATGTTGGGTTATACCCCGACAGAGTATATGGAGCAGATCGGCAAAGACCCGACAATCCTGATCCCCAATGAACAAAAAGAGAATGCCAACAATATATTGAAACTCATTTTGACCGGGGAAAAACTGCCAACATACGAACGGAGATTTATTACCAAATCCGGAAAACCGATTGAAACTGAGATCAACCTTTCAGGCATTCACGATGAGAATGGCAAGGTCGTGTTGGTGCAAAGTGTGATACGCGATATCACCGAACGCAAGGCAATCGAAGCTGAGATACTGCGTATCAACAACCTCTCGGATACCGCCCTGCAGCTATCACACGCCGGCTACTGGTATGTGCCTTTGGATGGTTCGGAGAAGTACCTTTCATCCGATCGAGTTATCGAGATCCATGGTGATGAACCACACGCAGATTATCGCTACAACCTTGACAATGAATGGGCAGTTAATCTCCATGCCGCAGATGCTGAATTGGCTGCAGCAGCCGAGCAGAGTTTCCGTGATGTGACCTCCGGGAAAACCACTTGCTACGATATTGAATATCGATATAAACGTCCAAAAGACGGCAGGGTGATCTGGATCCATGCCATCGGTAATCCCGTTTACGATATCGAAGGGAAGCTGGTGGGTATTTCCGGGGTTTCGCAAGATATCACCACGCAAAAAGAGCTCGAACAGGCCCTGCAAAAAGCCAAAGAGGAAGCCGAAACTGCCAATCGTGCCAAGAGCACTTTCCTGGCCAACATGAGTCACGAGATCCGTACTCCCATGAACGCCATTCTTGGCTTTACCCAGATCCTGCAAAAAGATCGGGAAATCTCAGTGAAAAATCGCAACTACCTTGATGTGATCAGCCGCTCGGGCGATCACTTGCTTAGCCTCATCAATGAGATCCTCGAAATGTCCAAGATCGAGGCAGGGCAGATCAAGTTCAACCCGGCTCCATTCGATCTGCACCAATTGGTCATTGATATCAAGAATATGTTCGATCAGCGCGTTGAAGCAAAGGGATTGAAATTATCCCTGCAGTTGGATCCAGAACTCGAGCAATATGTGATCACCGATGAGAACAAGCTCAAAGAGATCCTGATCAACCTCATTGGCAATGCCATCAAATTCACCGAGAAGGGCGGTATCACTGTCCATTGCGCGACCAGAAAAGATCCCCAAGCCTCAGATCCCACAGCCATGCAATTGTTCATTGATGTCGCGGATACCGGCTCGGGGATCGCCGCAGAAGATTTGCCCCTTCTGTTCAAACCTTTTGAACAGACCCTCAGCGGTGCGCAAATGATCGGTGGAACCGGTCTTGGGCTCGCCATCAGTCAGAATCACGCCAGGTTGCTCGGTGGAGAGATCACGGTTGACAGCGAATTGGCGAAGGGATCGACCTTCCATCTGCGCATCACAGCCCAGAAGAGCGAGCATCTTGACAGAGCATGGAATGAACCCAGCCTTGAAGTAATGGGATTGATCCCGGGGATTAATCCATTAAAGGTCCTCGTCGTGGATGATCACGAAGAGAACCGCCTGGTGATCAAGGAATTCCTCGAACCCATTGGTATCCTCACCATGAGTGCTGAGACCGGAGCCGCTGCCCTGGAGATAACGGAATCATGGAAACCCGACCTGATATTGATGGACCTGCGCATGCCGTATATGGATGGGTTTGAATGCGCCAAACGGGTGAAAAAGCTCAAATGGGGCAAGCAAGTTCATATCATCGCAGTCACCGCATCCATCCTTGAAATGAATAAACAAAAAGTCTTTGAGGCTGGAATGACTGGCTTTTTGCGTAAGCCTTTCCGCGAAAACGAGCTGTTTACTGTGATCGAAGCCGAATTCGGAAGTGTATTCCAATACGCCAAACGGGAGGAAAAAAAGGCGCAACCTGCGCAGAAGTTCACGCTGACCCGTGAATCACTTTCGGTTTTACCCGCAGATTTGATCACGCAAATGGTTAATGCAACCAAAGCTGCTGAAATCGAGAAACTGACCGATTTGATCGAGCGCGCCGCAGATTATTCGCAACCTGTGGCTGATCAATTGCAGGCTCTGGCGGATGGCTACCAGTATGATTACTTGTTAAAACTGCTCGGGGAAGGATAAAACCATGGACCTCGACCTCTCGATCATCGCACGAAACGCCAATATACTCGTGGTTGACGATACAGTTGAGAACCTCACCTTGCTCACCCACATGCTCAAAGACTGCGGTTACCTGGCTCGTCCGGTTCCAAACGGGCGCCTGGCATTGCAGGCTGCCCGCAGTGAAAGACCCGACTTGATCCTGCTCGACATTAACATGCCAGAGATGGACGGGTATGAGGTCTGCCGGATCTTAAAGAAGGATCCCGGATTATCAACCATTCCGGTGCTGTTCATCAGCGCGCTCACTGAAACGCCCGAGAAGATCAAGGCGTTCGACGCTGGCGGCCTTGACTACATCACCAAACCATTTCAATTTGAAGAAGTGAAAGCCAGGGTGGAAACGCATCTAAAGTTGAGCAAACTGCAGCACAACCTCGAAGATCAAGTGGCTTCTCAGGTAATGGAGATCACCGCGCTGCAAATGGGCATGATCTTTGGCCTGGCCAAACTGGCAGAATGCCGAGATACTGATACCGGCAAACATCTGGAGCGCATCCAGATCCTGTGCCGGCTTTTTGCCGAGGAATTGCATACAATGCCGACTTATTCCAATCATGTCACCGCCTCCTATTGCGAGCGCATCTTCCACGCCAGTCCGCTTCATGATATTGGCAAGGTGGGCATCCCCGACAATATTCTGCTTAAACCCGGCAAGCTCACGCCCGATGAATTTGAGATCATGAAAACCCACACTACAATCGGCGCCGAAACCTTGCGCGAGGTTCAAATACGCTTCCCGGATAACAAATTTGTCGACATGGGAATTCGCATCGCCCAGGGACATCACGAAAAATGGAACGGGCAGGGATACCCCAACGGGAGCAAGGAAAAAAACATCCCGCTAAGCGCGCGCATTATGGCCATTGTGGATGTCTACGATGCTGTGCGTTCCAAACGGGTCTACAAACCGACCGTTTCACACGAAGAGACGTGCGCCATTATCCGCGAAGGCGCCGGCACTCACTTCGACCCTGACCTGGTTGATGTGTTCGGCCGTCTCAAGGGCGATTTTGCCGAGGTCTGGTCCAGTCTACAGGATTAAGTCATATATGATCACGAATAGCACAAAAGGAAAAATCGTGCGATTAGTTAAAGACCATTTATTTGAAATTCACGCTTTTTGCTCTTAGCGCTTGATATTCTTTTCGGGTTATGATAGAATCATTTCGATGAGCAACGAAATGTTCTAAAGGATATGCGATATGAATCAAGAGAGTTTGAATACCAAATTACTTGAATTTTTCAAGACCCTGGCTGATGAAAAACGTCTCAAGATCATCGGTTTGTTGGCCCAGCGTGAGTATTCCGTGGAAGAATTGGCCACCACCCTCGATCTGAGCGCGTCGACCACCTCGCATCACCTGTCTTATCTCACTCATTCAGGGTTGACCAGCGCGCGCGTGCAAGGGCACTACTATTACTATTCATTGAAATTCGAAACCATCCGCGAGATGGCCGGCAAGCTTCTGCGTGAAGAGAACCTGCCCGCGCTCAGCCAGGACCTCTCCACCGACACGTACGAACGTAAGGTGATGACCGCTTTTGTCGACAGGGAAGGCCGGGTGATCTCTTTCCCTGAGAAGGAAAAGAAGCTGTTGGTGATTTTGAATTACATCGTCAAGGCCTTCGAACCGGATAAAAAGTATCCTGAAAAAGAGGTCAACGAGATCCTGCTGCGCTTCAATAAGGACACAGCCTTCATACGCCGCAGCCTGGTGGAATACAAACTCATGTCCCGCGAGGGCGGCGGCGGAAGCTATTGGAGATTATGAAACAGTTATAAAAGATACTTTCACGCCCTCAACTTTAGGTTGAGGGCGTGTTGATCATTGCCTGTGACTAAAACCTGTCAAACTTCGCCAGCAGGTCCTGCAGAGCGCCGCTTGTCCACTGATAACGAAGCAAATAGAAGCCGTACTTGAGGTATTCCTGGATCACCACCTTGCGTGAAGCAGAATCCTTCCACCAGGACTTTGAGTATCCGGTCTCTTCGAAGGGTACCGGTGCCATCAAAACGGTGATCTCGCTGCCCAACACCTTCTCGTACGCCCACTTGGCGCGCTTGGTATGGTAGGGGTCGGTAACGACGATGATGGTGTCGATCTTGCCGGGGTGAGCGTCCACATAGGCTTTGACACGCTCAGCCTCCTCATAGGTGGAGACCACGGTGGATTCGTCCGCGGTGATCTCTTCGGGCGGCACACCGATGGTGGTGGCCAGGTACTGGCTCCACGCCGCGGTATACCGTTCGTCAAACTCATTATAGCCGCCGGTGTAGAACAAGCGCGGCGCCAGACTTGCTTTACATAATTCAGCAGCATACAGGGCACGGTAATCCGGGCCGCTGACGGAGGTGATCAGGTCCGCTTTCTTCAGTTCATCCGAGACGATGAGATTCTCGCCCATGCTCTTCAGGATGGGTTTGGCAAAGACCACCCCCAACAACAGGATGAGCAGCAGGGCGATCCAGAATGTTCCTCTTCGTTGTGTTTTCATTGTTCTTCCTTAGTGGCTAATAATCAGCCAATTCGGGAAGGATAACACAAAACCAAGCAACCGGAATTTTCAAATCTGGGAGAACATATGGAAAAAGATTCCTGCAAAATCGCGATCTCGCTTTCAGATGCATAAAGGAAATATATAACTGCATTTATAATTCAATTCAAAGGAGAGGGTAACTATGATCACTATTGACACAAAACGAATTCTCTCGAACGCAGATCTTGTGAAAAAGGATGAGGAGCAACGTGCTTTGTTTGCCCAAATCGACATTGACCCAAATCAGACCATACTCGATATCCGCTCCGGGAGAATTGTAGTCATTGATCCCACTTATCTGGCAGATATTTATAATGGAAACAATGAGAAGGAGATGTTTCTAAAAGAGAATGGGGTATTGCTGACTGATTTTAACGGTGAATACGGAGGGCTTTGTGTTCCCACGAAAGAGGGCGGATTAAAGTTCTTACAGGTTTTTGACACCGATGCCTATGAAACGAACAAATCAATAATCCTACCCGGTTCGCCTGAGAAACCGGAAAAAACAAAAATACTGGTCGACGGACTGGCCTGTGATAGCGGCAGCTATATTTTTCTGGATTACAGCAATGAATTCAGAAAACTCTTCAAAGAGGAGATAATCAGTAACCAAGAATCCATGCTCATCACCCGCTTACGCCGTAGGAAATATCTGGTGGCATATGAGCAATGGGAACTTCCACCAGACGAAATTGAAGAACGATTTGCACGGAACTTGGTTGTATTACCCATTCGTTAAGCAGCAAAAACCGCCGGAAAATTCCGGCGGTTCGCATTCTTCTCGAAATTGGTTTACTTCACACTCACCGTCTCGCCGGTGAGGTCGATCACCACCGGATCAGTGACGATGCCGCAGTATTCCGGGTAGTAGATGGTGAGTGTCCTGGCGCGCGGTGACAGGGTGGGATAAAGCTGGGTCTCGACCAGGTAGGTCTTCCCGGCAGGCAGGCGCACCATATCTTCCTGCTTAAGTGAAGGTTGATTGGTGGTATGAGTAATGCCCAGATTGTCGATAGCGTAGACGTTGCGGTTGAGGTAAAGGCAAAAATGGTCAGTGCGGTTGTAGAGCAGGGTGCTGAACGACATGGCTACGCCCTCGTTGGTAAACTCAGGGAGGGTCAGCAGCACCAGATCACCGCTTGGGCTCATCCACTTATATGGAGAAAACTTGACGCCGTAATCCAGGGCGGCATCGGCAGCCTGGCGATAGCGTTCCGGCGCCCAGCCGGTGCCGCGGATGCACATATCTGTCACAAATCCCAGCACCAGTCCAAAGATGGCAGCAAAGATCGCTATGGTAGGGATAGCCTGCTTTCGTTTATCTGCACGCAGGGCATTTTCCTGCGCTTGTTCGATCAGGCTGGACTTGATCTCCTGGGCAATGTCCGCACCGCAAGAGCTGCAACGTTCTTCGCCCGAGCTGTTTTGGAATCCGCACTTAGGGCAGACACAATACGGCTTTTCTTTAACAAATATAAACCTTTTGCTCGCGGCCATAGCCTCTCCTTCAAATGTTCAAGCAAGTGAACTTTTTTAATTATATATCACCAGTAAAGGGCCAAACAATCGAAATTAAGAAAACACACTGTTTGAATTGACAAATGGAATCGTTATAATCAAAGTTAAAGCGGTATAGGCAACAGCCCCGGTCTTCCGACCCCATTTCCTGGGAGGTTTGATATGAAGAAAACTGGCCTGTTTCTCTGCATTTTGCTCATCACCGCCTTCCTCGCCGGTTGCACCAGTCCCACAAATCTTAGCCTCACCATCCCCACTCCGGGCAACGCCAGCGCAGTTACCTGGATGCCTTCCGGAGATGCCGTGGTTTCAAACGGCTTTCATCAAATCGGCAGCCCCGGCTCGGCTGGGTCGATCGGAGTGTGGGCAATTGCCGACAACCAGCTGGCATCCAGCCTGATCAGTAGCACCGACACGCACAAGTACCTTTGGGTAAGCCGGCTCAGTTTTGATAAGTCCGGCAACCTGCTGCTGATCACCACCCCGTACATCCCCGGTTCGAGTAACGGCTTTGTCAGCCTTTATGACTTCAAGCAAAACACTCTGGTACAGATCTGGGAAGGATTGAACCTGGATGACAACCCGGAAAAGGTGCAAGAATCCATCCAGGATGCCGCCTTTTCACCAGACGGTACAAAATTCGCCATCGCCGGTTCGTTCCAAATCCGAATCTTCGACAGCGAAAACCGACAGGAACTGACGCGCATTCCGGTCAATGCCCGCGGAGGTACGATCAAAAGCGGTGATGAACGGCTCGATGTTTCCATCAATTGGTCATCCGACGGCACAAAACTGGGCTGGCTGGTCCTTTCTCAACTGCAATACTACAACATGAGCGATGGCACGGTTGCCGTTGTCACAGGAGATTTCCCCGCTCCTAATAAACGGTTCGCCTGGTCACCGGACGGCAAATCGATGGTTTTTGAGAATGAAGGGAATCTTTCCTTTGTTGATATTGCCAGCGGCGCCTTGACCCGGAGTACTAAAATCGTGGGTAGTTACGAAGATACACATGTCAAATCGATCCAATATTCGCCGGATGGAAAATATCTCGCGTTTTGCTCCTCTGAATACACAGCCATTTGGGATACGATTTCAAGCACCCTCATTCTGGAACTTTCACTGAACCCCGAAAAACTTGAAATGAACCGTTACGAGAATATTGCCTGGTCACCTGATAGTCAGAATCTGGCCATCCTCTCCTATGGCGCGAAACAGATCCTGATCTACAACTTGACGCATTAGGCGATGTGGTCAGAAGGGAAATTTGGCGAAAACACAAACATACGACCTGGAACGATTTGTGACAGCGCAAAACGAAATCTACGCTGCCGCCCTTTCCGAGCTCAAGCGGGGACGAAAGGAAAGCCATTGGATATGGTATATCTTTCCCCAGTTGACCGGATTGGGTTCGAGCGCGACCGCGAAGTATTATGCCATCGCCAATCTGGAGGAGGCGCAGGAATACCTGGCACATCCATTATTGGGCAAACGTCTGCGTGAATGCTGCGAGGCATTGTGTGCTCTGCCCGGTAATGACATCAGCGATGTTCTCGGCTACCCCGACAACCTCAAACTATGTTCATGCATGACCCTGTTCGAGAATGCCAGCGACGACCCGGATGTGTTCGTCTGCGTACTGCAAAAGTTTTTTGGAGGGCGACGCGACAACGTCACCTTGCGACTCTTGGAAGCAGACAGATAGCCTTATGAACACCGCCCTCCAAAATTGGAGGGCGGTCTGTTGTTTACTTCTCGTCTTTGAGGTATTCCTCGAACCAACTGAGGATGGCGTTCAGGCGGGCGATGCGCCGGTCGGTGCGGCCGGTGCGAGAGAGCCCGTGGAACTCATCAGGGAAGCGCACCATCTCGGTGTCAACGCCCAGGCTCTTGAGGGCCACGAAGACCTGCTCGCCCTGTTCGATTGGGCAGCGCAGGTCAAACTCGTTATGGATGACCTTGGTGGGTGTCTTGGCATTGCCGATGTAGGCAATGGGAGACATCTTCCAGAATTTTTGCAGGTCAAAGAACGGCTGTTTGGCCTTGAGCTCGCGCTGGAAGACCCAGTTCATGTCACTGGAGCCCCACATGCTGATGAAATTGCTGACGCAGCGCTGCGTGACCGCAGCGGCAAAACGCTGGGTATGCCCGATGATCCAGACGGTCATGTAGCCGCCGTAGGAACCGCCGGTAACACCCATGCGTTTCTTATCGATATAGGGCTGCTTCTCCATGTAATCTGCCCAACTCATCAGGTCGTCGTAATCGGCGCCGCCCCAACTGCCCCAGATGGCCTTGGCGTGCGCTTCGCCGTATCCGCGTCCGCCGCGTGGGTTGCAGAAATAGACCACGTAACCTTTGGAAGCCAGGTAGAAGAACTCGTGCATGAAGTAGTTGCCGTACTGCGTCTTCGGTCCGCCGTGAATCTCCATGATCGAGGGGTACTTTTTCTTCGGGTCGAAAGCCGGCGGTTTGAGGATCCACCCTTGCAGGTCGTTGCCGGAAGGACCTTTGAACCAGACCTCTTCGATGGTGCCGAGGTCGATCTTGCCAAGTAATTCCGCGTTGGGATTGTATAGTTCATGTGTCTGCTTGGTTTTCATGTCTAGCAGGCAAATCATGCAGGGATCCATCCTGTTGCCGTAGAAGTAGGCCAGGTGTTCCTGCGATTTATCAAACGAGAAACTGCCGACAACCCCGCCCTCGGGGATCACCGCTTCCAGGTTGCTGCCCTTGAGATCGACCTTGTTGAGGGTGGAACTGCCGTGGATGGCAACCGGGAAGTAGATGGCCTTGCCATCGATGGACCAGGTCGGCGGCATCCACTCGGGATCCTGAATATCGTTGATGGTCCACGAGTTGGCATGGATGTCATACTTCTTGACCAGGTTCACAGGTTTGGCGCTGCCATCAGTGGGCACGATCCAGAGACCCATGTTATGCCAGTCTTCACCTTCACCCGCGCTGCCATAAAAGGCGATCCATTTTCCGTCGGGAGAGAAGGTGGGCATGTACTTTTCACCGGGTTCGGATTCGATCAAACGCATCTCACCGCCCTTGGCTGGGATTACATATATATCGTCGTGATCGACATGGAAATCCGGGTCTTCGGTGCGGTTGGAGATGAATACCACCTGGCTGCCATCGGGAGACCAGGAAGCATCGCGCTCATCGAAGATCTCGTGACTAGTCAACTGGCGCGCCTTGCCTGTGCGGGCATCGATGATCCAAAGGTGGGCGCGTTCGTGTCCCAGGTAACCGGCGCCGTCGAACTTATAGAAGACGCGTTTGTAATCGCGTGCAACCACACCCAGCTTGCGTTTTGTCTCATCCGCTTCGCGCTCCAGGTCTTCCTTATCCATCAGCACCACCTGGCAAAGCAATTGCTTACCATCGGGAGACCAACTGAAGGTATCGATGCTGCCTTTGATATCGGTGAGCGGGCGAGCTTCACCACCATCGCTGGGAATGAGGTAAACCTGCGGTGGTTTTTCGGGGTTGCCGCGATTGGACAGGAAGGCGATCTGGCTGCCATTGGGTGACCAGGCCGGCAGAGTGTCGGTTTGATCACCATAAGTATACTGGCGCGCTTTCGCTCCAGCAGCGGCGGGAAGGATCCAGAGATTGGAGAATTTCTTCTCGCTCTTGCGATCAACCCGCTTGCTGGTAAACAGGATATTTCGGCCGTCAGGAGATAGCCGAACGAACTGAATCGGCTTGATCTCATAAAGATCTTCTGCGGTCACAAGTCTTTTCTTTGTTTCTGCCATATATAACTGCTCCACACTGATTGGTTTTGTGAATTCGTTGAACAGAATTCTGCTGTTCATTTTACATCAAACTCTCCAGACGTGCATCTTGACCACAATCACGTTTGAGTTGCTGGAAATATTTATATGCAATTTACAATTAACCTTATACAAACAATGATCTAAATTGGATAAAATCTGTATAATTATGTTTGTAACTTATTAAAAGGTGAAATATGAAGAATACAAGACATCTAAATTTCAATCAAACCGCTCCCGATCTCGTTTTGGCGGATGTCACCGGCAAACCGGTCCAGCTTTCCAGCCTGTGGGCAAAGAAACCACTGCTGTTGGCTTTTACCCGCCATTTCGGCTGCACCCAGTGCAAGGAAATGCTAAACGAGTTGGTTCAGGCGCAAGACCGCATCCGCGCTGCGGGGTTGGAAATCGCCGTGGTCACCCAGGGCACGGTCGAAAGCAGCGCCGAGTTCGCGAATGCATTTGCCCCCGGGCTTTACTGCCTGGCTGATCCTGAACGAAAGGCCTACGCTGCTTATCGATTGGA
Source organism: uncultured Anaerolinea sp. (assembly GCA_964456715.1). Lineage (GTDB taxonomy): Bacteria > Chloroflexota > Anaerolineae > Anaerolineales > Anaerolineaceae > UBA6107. The sequence goes on from CAYWCH010000001.1 coordinate 27,922, forward strand.
ACGCGGCACCCTGACCCAAACCTTCCTCAACCTGCGCGTGCTGCGAGCTGTCAAAGCCAGCCGCCGCAAGGGTTATCCGGTGGACATGCCGCCTGCCGGTCAGGACGCCATGCAGATGTCTGGCTTGTTCGTCATCGGTAAAAGCGGGCGCATTGAACTGCCTTATTACTACGACAATATTGCCGACCATCCTGCCCTGGAGCTGCTGCTCTCCGGCGTGCTCTCCACCCGATGGGATGAGGACTTTGATGGTCCGGTCGGTGTCAAGAAAAAACCACACAAATAAAGGGAGTGGAACCCATGAAAAGAAAAATATTACTCATACTTACCCTCGTACTTCTCTCGGGCATTCTCGCTGCTTGCAGCCCCAAAGAAACCAATGCAGAGGCTCAACCCGCAGCATCGCCGTACATATTGATCGCTGAAGGTCATCTGTCACCTGTCCGTGCCATTGACCTTTCGTTCCAGGTGGGCGGAACCGTGTCTGAAGTCCTCGTGAAGGATGGCCAACAGGTTGCCGAAGGTACCGTACTGGCCAGATTGAGCAATAACGCCGATGCCCTTCTCGCGCTGGCTCAAGCGCAGCAGGAAGCACTTGCCGCCAGCCAGGCACTGGATGAGATTCAATACTCCACGTTGAGCGGCAGCGAAGCTGCCCTGGCACTGGCTCAAGCCCAAGCCGATTACAACGATGCCCTTAGTAAATACTGGAACAGCTCCGAAACCCGCGGCTCCCCTGACCAGATCGCTGCCACCCAGGCCAAACTTACCATCCTCAACAACAAGATCTCCGACCTCGAGGATCGCCTAAAAAAGATGGTCGAAACCCCAGACAACGACACCAAAAAAGCCCAGGTGATCCAGGATCTGGCCCAGGCTCGCATTGACCGTGACAACCTGCAAAAACTTCTCAATTACTACCAGTCACCCCCGAATGCGCTGGATGTACAGACCGCCAAGGCAGAACTGGATGTTGCCAAAGCCAAACTCGACGATGCCCAGCGTGTCTTTGACCGTGTCGCCAACGGCATCGACCACAATCAACTGAAGGCTGCCCAGGCTCGCCTCACCACCGCAAATGCAGCAGTTGCCAGTGCTGAGGCCGCCCTTGCCGCCACTGAAATTCGTGCCAGCATGCCTGGAACGGTGGTGGATCCCTCCATTATTGTCGGTCAGCAGGTAACTGCCGGTCAAATCGTCATGTCGCTGGCCGATTATTCCTCCTGGGTGGTCGAAACCACCAACCTCACCGAAGCGGATGTTGTCAGTATTGCTGTAGGCCAGGAAGTGGAAGTCGTGTTGGACGCGCTCCCTGATGTGACCCTGACCGGCACAGTGACCCATATCAGCAGCCGTTTTGAAGAACAGCGCGGTGATATCACCTACACAGTGACCGTTACCCTGACCCAGATCGATCCGAAAATGCTCTGGGGTATGACCGCCGCGGTCAAGTTCTTACCTTAAGCGGGTGGACAAGAAGGAAGTATGAAACAGACTTTATCAATTTCAACCTATCTGGCCATCCGTGAGATCTGGCGCAACCGCAGCCGTTTCCTGCTGGTGAGCCTGGTGATCGCCCTGATCACCCTGCTGGTGCTGTTCATCGCAGCACTCGGCGAAGGGTTGGGCAACGGCAACCGGGAATACATTTCCAAGCTGGACGCGCAGTTGTTGGTTTACCAGTCGCGCTCGGACCTGCTCATCTCGGCCAGCCGGCTTGACCGCAGCCAACTCGCAGCGGTTCGCCGCGTGGATGGTGTGGCAGCGGTCGGTCCATTGGGCACAGCCAGCGCCAACCTTATCCTCTCTGACTCCTCCGAACCCCTCAAGGTAGCCCTGTTGGGTGTGGAACCCGGCCAGCCCGGTGAACCAAAGGTGGTGCAGGGCAGGCAACTCGGCACCGATCTGGCCAAGGAAGTCATTATTGACCGCAACACCGCCATCCGCACCGGCCTCCAGGTGGGCGACACGCTCACCATCAGCGTGACCCAGGGCACCAAGGATGAGTCATTCAACCTGCGCGTGGTCGGCATCAGCGACGGCGAACAATACTCGCTGCAGCCAAGCGTTTTTGTGCCCTACTTCACCTGGGACCGCATTCGCCCCAAGTCTGAGGCGGAGGTCAACAGCACGAACCCTGTGGCCAACGTCATCATCGTCAGACTCGATGATCTGAAAGCCGTGGACGAAGTCAGCGCGCGTATCACCCAGCAGGTAAACAACGTCGAAACTGCCACGCTGGACGAAGCCATCAAAGCCCTGCCCGGGTATTCCGCCCAGCAAAGCACGCTGAACACACAGGGAGCCTTCACCCTTTTCATCGGCGTGCTGGTGATCGGAGGCTTCTTCCAGATCCAGATCCTTCAAAAAGTAGCCCAGATCGGCGTGCTCAAAGCCATCGGCGCGAGCAACCCTCTGGTGGGCGCTGCTTCGATCATCCAAATCGTGGTCGTGACTGTGATCGGTGTGGCCATTGGCAGCGCGCTGGCTTTCCTGTTCTCGCTGACCTTCCCGCCGACCGTGCCTATTGTTTTCAACGGCACCACCTCGGCCATCGCCATTGCAGCCCTCCTGCTCATTGGCCCTGCCGGTGGATTGGTTTCCATCCGTTACGCCGTGCGCATTGAACCGCTCAAGGCACTGGGGTTGAGCTCATGACAACAAAATCCTCCCCCACCTACGCTCTCGAGACCCTCTCGGTGGTGAAAACCTACCAGACCGATTCAGGCACCATCAACGCCGTGGACGATGTCTCACTGCAGGTCAAACCGGGCGAATTCGTCGCCCTGGTCGGTCCCAGCGGTTCTGGCAAGACCACCATGCTCTCCATCCTGGCCGCCCTGCTCAATCCGAGTTCCGGACGCGTCCTGCTCGACGGGATCGATCTGGCCGGAATGGAAGAATCGGAAAGGGTGAACATGCGCCGCGAGAAGATCGGCTTCACATTCCAGGCCAACAACCTGGTACCCTATCTCAGCGCCGTTGAAAACGTGGAACTGATGCTGCGCCTCAACCACCGGCTGGATAAAGCCGGCAGCCTGCGCGCACGCGAATTGCTGGCCCGCCTTGGGTTGGCTGAACGTCTCAACAACCTGCCCGGTCAAATGTCGGGTGGGCAGCAGCAGCGTGTGGCCATTGCCCGCGCCCTCATCCATAATCCCAGCCTGGTGTTGGCCGATGAACCCACCGCCAGCCTGGACACCGAGCGCGCCTATCAGGTGGTCGAGACCTTTGCCGGGCTCATTCATGAACAAAACCGCGCCGGCATCATGGTGACACACGATCTGCGTATGGTCGAGTTCGTCGACCGTGTGCTGCAAATGCGCGACGGCAAGCTGGTAAAGATCTATGCCACCCGCAAAGAGATCACCGATCTGGCACGCGGCGGCAAACATATTGTAATAAGGATGTGTTAAAGAGAAAAATCGGTTATTACTGTCTAATCATCGATTTTTTTGCACGCATGAGTACACTCGAAAACGCGCTCCCACCTTGGATGCAATTTACTTGCATCCCTCAGTCCCATGGGTATAATGAGATTAGAGAAATGGAGGGAACTATGGAGAAGAAAAAGGTGTTTTCATTCGTCCTGGCTATCGCCGGCACAGTGTTGGTGTGGCTGCCCGTTCTTTTCATGATCGTCACCGGCGTGGCCGGTTCCATCAGTGCCCATGAACTCCTGGTGGACTATATGCTCCCGGCCGAGTTGGGATTTTTGGTGATCGCCGGAGCAGCCACGCTTCTATGGGCAGCGATCCGCGAACGCAGTTACATCAAACCCATCGCGATCTCAGCCGGGTTGGCGCTGATAATGATCGTGGGCTGCATGAGTGTGGCATCCTTATCAGGGTTGGCCTCCGGACGGGTGACTGAAGCGCAGGCTCCATGGGCCATGAACATGACTATGGGCTTGTTGTTCGGCTACGATCTGATGGTGTTTCTGCTCGGCCTCTTTGGTCTGATGCTGGCGATTTCCATCCGATTCTTGGCCAAACACAAATAGCCAATGAAAATTCCCTGGCCCGGTCGATGACCGGGCTTTCATTTTCTTAAGCCTGAAATTTGATAGGTTTTGATAGACCTCCAAGTCTAAACTTACGCTTGCAAACGAAAGTTTGCCAGAAACGGAGTTAGAGATGGAAGTTCCAAGACATTGGAGATTGAAACAACAAAGATACGCACTGGTCGGTGAAATTTGCCCCCATTGCGATGCAAAAATTTTTCCGCCCCGTGACGTCTGCCCGCACTGCGGCGGCGAGGCCAAAACCCAGTACGCCTTCAGCGGCAAAGGCAAGATTTATTCGTATACCGTTATGCGCGACGCCCCCGCTGGCTATGAAGAGAACATCCCTTACACTGTTGCCGTGGTTGCCCTCGATGAGGGTCCGATGGTCACAGCACAGCTCACCGACCTGGGCGAACAGGCAGTGGAGATCGGCATGCCGGTGGAGATGGTCACCCGCAAAATCCGCAATGATGGTGACGAACGCGGCATGCTGCTTTACGGCTACAAATTTAGACCAGTGATGCAGTCTTAGTCACTGAAAGCGATAGATACACAAACCGCCCTCCAGAAATGGAGGGCGTTTTTTTGTGCTGTTGGGCGATTTT
>CAYWCH010000002.1:0-8467 GCA_964456715.1 uncultured Anaerolinea sp.
CGAACTTCTTGTCGCCCTTGATGATCTCGCGCATGTGCGCTTCGATATCTTCCAGGTCTTCGGGCGTCAGCGGGCGCGGCAGGTCGAAGTCGTAGTAAAAGCCGTCCTCGATGGCCGGGCCGATGGCGATCTTGGCGGAGGGGAATTTCTCCAGCACCGCTTCGGCCATCACGTGCGCCGTGGAGTGGCGCACCTTGTAGAGCATGCTTTCTTCGTACTTCTCTTGTGACATTTCTGCCTCCATTCACAACGGCGCTCCCGGGCGGATGGGAGTACCGCGGTGGGTTAAATAGAAAACTCCCGCCCAGTTCTGGGGCGGGAGTTGGTTCTCACGCGGTTCCACCCAGATTCACACATTTTCATGCGTGATCTCGTGTGACCGATAACGGGGTCAGCCGTTCGTCTTACTGATTCGCTGCTTTCGGTTCAAAGCTGGAAGGGGGGCTGCCCCCGTTCACAAATTCCTTGTGAACTTCAAGAACATTTTTACCGAAATTGCGTTTGTTCAGACTTAAGCTAGCAGGGGGTTTTCAGTGGTTTTCTCCGGAAGAAGCTTTCAGCCAATGGCTTCTTTTTGCTGTCGGATCCTGGCCGCTTACTCGTCCTGGTCAGCCTGTGGTGATGGTCAATATTATAGCACGCTAAAGAATGAAAACCCAATTAACTTTAAGTTATTTTTATAAAATCATGTATCATATTTATGATACTCAAATTCTCGAGTGTGGCTATTCTTAGCTAATGATTTTAAAGGGGTTCTATGAAAACATTAATCAGCTTTTTTACGGATGATTGGAAGTATGCAAATCAAATTTCTTCTTTATTGAAGAAAAATGGACAAAAAGTATGGTTTGATTTTTCAACATTTCCGATAACTATAGATGGATATCAAAGTATTGCAGGTGTTGCAGACCAATTTGATTCATTAATAATTATTGCAAGCGATAATGCAATATTTAATAGATGGTTTACGGATTATTTTTCTTCCGTAACATTGGATCAGATTTATAAAACATCAATGATAATTAATTGCATAAATGTGAGTAATTGCAACATTCCAGCATATTTGAAGAAATTTAACTATTTTGATTCTTTAAAAAATTTTATAAATCTTTACACAAAGAATAATGCGATTATTACTTCCTATGTAAATAAAAAAATGGATTACTCACCGAGATATGCGAAATCAACGAATTTTCCTATAGTTTGGAAGGGTATAGACGATTATAGAAGTGAAATTGAGAGTTTAGCCCATGCATATAAGGAAGGTACTTTATCACTAGTTTGCGGTGCTGGTGTGTCGCAATCAGCAGGGATACCAGGTTGGAATGATCTCTTAGCTCAGACATTAAAAATAGTAATTGAAAAATTTCCTGATAAGCTTTCGGATCACTTTTCATCGATAAGTATGCCCGATTTTATCGAACAAAGTGGTCTTTCTACAATAATTATTGGTAGGATTCTCAAAGAAAAGTTAGGTGATGAGTTCATCAAAAGTATTAAGAGGGTTTTATATAATCAAAACCCCTCATCTAGTAATTTGATATCAGCTATTGGTGATTTAGCTTCACCACAAAGAGATACGTCTCATTTAAACTCAATAATTACTTACAATTTTGATGATTTACTTGAGCAAGAGTTTATGAAAAGAAATATTAAATTTAAAATAGTTGTCCATGAATCAGACCGGGCAAAGAAAAAGGAAATACCAATTTTCCATGTTCACGGCTTTTTGCCGAGGGATGAAAAGGTAAAGTTGCCAGAGGATATTATTTTAAGCGAAGATGCATATCACAAGCAAATAATTGATTCTTTTAGTTGGTCAAATCTAGTTCAAATAAACGAGTTTTCACAAAACACATGCTTATTTATTGGTATTAGTTTATCGGATCCAAATATGAGATGATTGATGGATGTCGCACAAAGAAAATTCGAAGCATGCCAATTTCAGCACTATATTGTGAGGGTTCCAAATAATTTAAGAGAGCAGTCGGTGGAGCTATTAAAAAATAATTTAGAGCAACTTGATGATAGTTTCTTTGGGTTAAATACTATTTGGCTACGGGATTTTCATGAAATCCCCGATCTGCTCAACAGAATTTCAAACTTCGATGAGCAGTTCTGAGAATTTTCAAGGGTTATTACTATTCAAATCGAGAAATGATAGGCGAAATATTCTAGAAATCTGTATCAAAAATTTTTGCCCGATCTACTAATCACTTATCGTGCCCTAATACAAGAATAAATCATGTTGTTAATTAGTCTAAAAATCGCTTCAAATCACTAGCCTTGTGAAAACTCTCCAGGCCAAATTCGGAGTAAGACAGGTTTGGTTCACCGAATAATTCATTCAGCTTCTCAAATTTTCCCCACAGAGCCGGATTGCTTTTTGCCTTTTTTTCAGCGTAATGGATCGTGCTGCAAAGGCCTTTGCCATATGTAACATATACATAATTGATCGGATAATGCCTTTCAACAAAAGCTGCCGAGAATACCAAAATGGCCGTTACCCAGACTTTGTTTCCCGTGATTCTGCTTAATGTTTCACTCAGGCTGGCAGAATTTCGGCTGCATTGCTGAATAAAATCCTTTTCGGGTTCGTGGCCATTCACAAGCAGATCATTACCATCAAAGGTAACCTTGCCGCCATGCGATTTGGTCTCGATCATAAAGACCTTCCCTTGTTTGCTCAGCACGATATGATCAAAGTTCCCAAAATCGCCTGCCACATCATTCCATATCGCGTAATCCTCTCCCAGTTCTGAAAGGATTTCGTCGATCTTGACCTCGCCCTGTGCGCCTTTCTTAAAATCCTTGCTCTTTTTCCAGCTCTTCTTCTCTTTGGTTGAAATTAGATCGACAATTAAACCGATGACCAAAGCAAAACAAAACAATCGTATAGAACTATCTGGAAAAAAGATCATTAGAGGGACACAGATAAGGATTGCGCCAAAAAAAATGAACATGAAAGTACGCTGAATACTGCTTACTCCCGCCCAATACTTAGCCATCCTGCTCGTGGATTCGCCTGCCCTGTTCGACTTGATCTTGACGGTTTGCGGTTTGGGTGAGGGAGGCATGGTTGGCTTGGCAGAAGCAGGGGGATGCGATACCGTTGGCTTGACCGGTGCTGTCTTAGGAATGGAAGTTTCCATTGGCTGTTGTGGTATGGCTGAAGATACACGTGCAGGTTTATCTGCAAAAATCAGTGAGTCAACAGGAACATCAGTTGTTTCAGCTAATTTCACCGCTTCTGAAAATTCTTGGGATGTTGGCGCATCAACCGGGACAGTCAATAACTTCTTCGCCAGTTGGGCGTCCACCATCGCCGGATCGATCCTGAGCGCGCGCTCCAGACAGTCCAGCTTGCGCTCCTTTTGCTCTACATACTTCGAGATCTCATACCAACCCTGCGCATCCTGTGGATTGGCGGTTACATACTTGGCAAGTAATGGAAGGATCTCCGCTTCACGCCCCGCTGTTCGTAAGATATTGATCTGGTCATTAATAGTTGGATTCATGATCGATCTCCCCATAACATTATAGCGAAACGAGTCGAAATTTTACGTAAAATTCTCAAATGAGTTAAATAGAAATAATCCATATCTAGTTAACAAAAAAGCGCCGAGGCTTTCACCTCGACGCGAAAGGGACCTGGGACCCGGTTTGCACGAGTCTACTTTTACAGGTGTGGGCGGCCTGCCCCCTTTGAGGGTATAGGACTCGAACCCGACAGCACCAGGAGCTCTCCCTGGTGTGGCAATCCTGGGTGTACTTCCCAGGATAGACCTTTGCGATAATTAAAAAAGTGCCGAGATGTAATCTCGACACTTGGAATACCCAGGATCCGGGTTTCACGGATCATTTTTGGGTGTGGGCGGTATAGGACTCGAACCTACGACCTTTGCGATGTCAACGCAACGCTCTAACCAACTGAGCTAACCGCCCGGGTGGACTTATTATAACGGTGACTTTTTTTTCTGACAATGGTTGAAAGGATAATCAAAACCGGGAATCTTTGAGATTCCCGGTTTTTGCACTTACTCGATGTTGACCACTCCCGCCCACAACACGGTGAACTTCGGCTGCGGGTTTTCCTCCCCGGCAGGGGTCAGGTGGCCGATGGCCACGATCACCTTCTGCCCTTTGGAGAACCCCTTGAACGCCGCCGACCCATACAGCGGCACCAGGTTGCCCGGGGTGACACTGTAGAGGGTGACGCCCGGCTCGTAGGCCATGGCGTACAACCGGTCCTTGCCCATCACCAATTGGATGATGTTGGGGCTGCTGAATCCGATCTTGGGTGGGATCGTGAACGTGTAGCCCTGGGTGGACAGCATGAAGCCGTCCGTGGTGGCTGCGGAGTATTCCACCGGATCGGCGCCTTCGGCATTCGTTCTTTGCCAGTGGGCGTCATCCACGACCAGGATGGGCAGTTCAAGACCGGGAGTGATCGAGGACATATTAAGGTGTCACCGATTTCTTGAGGAATGAGTTGATGAGCAGGTACAACCCCATCACCACCAGGATGCCCGCGCCAACGTACTTGACGATCACCGTGCCGAAAATGGCAGCGAAAACAGCAAACAGAGCTACGGCCAGGATGGCCATCCAGGTACCCACCAACCAGACTCCGTGCGACCAACCGCCAACTTTTGCGGCCAGCATCATTCCCAGACCCACCGAGGCGGGGATGAGGATCCAGGCAAACGCCCAGATACCCCAGGTGTTCTGACGCGCAGAAACGTAGGTGAGGGTGTTGAAGAGGAAGATGGCTCCCAGAACGAACAGGATCGTGCCCGGGATGAACAGGCCGGCCAAACCTTTGCGTGAATCAGGCCAGGCGAGAGCTGGAAGGCAGAAACCGAAACCAGCAACGATCAGGATCATCGGCCAGGTTTTACCGATGCCAAAACCTTCGATGAAGTTGAAGCCGATGAAGAGCCCCCCCCAACAGGATCAATCCGATCCCAGCGATCAATGATCCTCGATTAACGTCTTTCATTTCAAATCTCCTTTCAAATCTCATGGTTATTATAGAACACAAAAAACAACTTGGCAAAATCATCCAGATAATCTGGAAGAAATGGTCATTATCAGATATAATACTTTCCGCTTGACCAAGGTCACTCTGGAGAGGTAGCGCAGTTGGCCTAACGCGCTCGCTTGGAAAGCGAGTATACCGCAAGGTATCGTGGGTTCGAATCCCACCCTCTCCGCCTCAGACACCCCGGATTAACGGGGTGTTTTGATTAAACAAGGTATCTACGAACCCTCACTCCACGGGAGCGCACCGCGCCCTCTCCGCCTCAGACACCCCGGATTAACGGGGTGTTTGGTTTATTCAGTTGTTAAGTTTCAAAACCAATAAGGGGAATACTTGAGTTTTGCGCAAAACTATAATAAAGTATACGATTCAAAATCCCCCAAGTTTCGCGGTAAACTGAATATTAAGAATATCGTAGGTTTTTTGGATTTTGCAGTCGATAGAATGCATGTGATGATTTTTCGGAGTGTTGTTCGAGGAGGCGGCGCCATGAATACAAATGTGATGAGAGCGATCCTGGCAATCGGATTGATATTGCTGATGGCAGCTTGTTCTGCCAAACCACCAACTGAAAGCACCGCGCCGGTCCCCGCCACACCGGATTATCGTTTGGAGGCCAGCCAGGCGCTTCAAACCTTTTTTAACGATCTGAACCGCGGCGATTACGAAGCCGCCGTTGCCCTGTATGGCGGCAGTTATGAGTGGTTATCCGGCATGAACCCGGACATCGATCCGAACGACCATGTTGCTTTATTCAGCCAGGGATGTCAATTCAACGGGTTTGTCTGCATGCGTACAATGTTGATCAGTTTTAAATCCCAACCTTCAGCGACCGAGTTTGTCTTCGGTGTTCAGTTCCAAAACGCGGATGGCAGCCTGTTCGTCCAGGGTCCGTGCTGCGGCGAAGACGAGACGGCCTCGACGCATGTATCTGAGTTCAAGTACACGGTCACCCGGACGGATTCCGGCGCATACCTGGTGATGGAGATGCCGCCCTACGTACCATAGCGAAATTAAAACGAACGACAGGCTTGGGGGGGACAAGCCTGTCGTTCTTCAGGGAGGGATTCCAATCGACTTTTGGTCGATGGGGACACCACATCCATACCAGTAATTGGTGTCTAAAAGGTAATATACACCTAATTTGTCAGAATTTCATTAGAAACAGGTGAGAATATTCAGCTTCTTTTTTCGCGGTTGTTGAAGATTTTCAACCATTTTTCAACTTCATCCGCAGCGACGGGAGCCCCTTCGTCCTTTGAATAAATTTCGATCTGGCTGAGGGTGTTTATTACTTCGGAAGCGAATTGCTCCGAGGAAGTGGTCTGGCTTCCCAGGGCTTTGACCTCGGTTTGCACGCGGCGGTCGGAACTGACCACGAGGTAATTTCGGGCAGCTTTACCCTGCTTTTCCAGATGCCCGATCATGGCGGAATCGGCGGTCTTGCCTTTGCGCACGTAATGGACATGGACCATGCCGCCGCCGCTTGCCGGTTTTGAACCGGGCAGGGCGCCGTCGAAGAAGACTTCCGCGCGCACCCGTTTGCGCCGGCAGTATTCCCGGATGTACTGGACGAGTTGGGATTCGTCGTCCAGGTCCGAAAGCTGCATGCCCGGCATTTTGGGGATCAAATTATGTCCATCGATGATCAGGATCATTCTCTTGCCTCTCTGCCTTACTATTTTACTTTCATTCTATGCTATGATTCAAACAGGATAGTTCTCAATGAAACGTCTTTGGCCTTACCTTTTGCTCAATGTGGCGATCTCGGCGCTGACCATGCTGGCGGTGCTGCTGATCTGGAACGCCACTCACCGCACTCCGGCATTTTCCGCTTCAGATGAGATACCCGTGGATGTTACCCGGGAGGTCACCGTCATCCCCACCCGAACCCTGCCGGCGAAAACCGAGGAACTCTTTGCGATCGATGCGATCATCGGTGCGGGTGACCTGGCAAGTGAATACGTTCATATAAAGTATCTCGGCAGCGAACCGCTGGATTTGCAGGGGTGGCAGATCTACAAGGGCAATCAGAAGGTATTCACGTTTCCGGCCTTCGTCATTTACAAGGGTGGAGCCTTCGATCTCTACACCAGGTCTGGCTCCGCATCTGCCATCGATCTCTACATCGGGCGCAGCTCAGCGCTCTGGTCCGGTGGTGATATGCTGTATATCAAGGATCCCGAAGGCTATGAACGCTTGCGCTATCGGGTTCCGTAGATAGTCTTAAATTTCCAAACCTTCGCTGAACGATTGAGATAAAATCAATGCAATGAAAGAAACAACAAAGGACAGAGAATCATGACCCAGGCATTGTATCGAAAGTGGCGTCCCCATAAATGGGAGGAAGTGGTGGCACAGGAACACATCGTGCAGACCTTGCGCAATGCCATCGCCTCCGAAAAGGTCGGCCACGCGTACCTGTTTTCGGGGCCGCGCGGCACCGGCAAGACCACCACGGCTCGCCTGCTGGCCAAAGCGGTAAATTGCCTGGCCGAGGATTTGACAAACCGGCCATGCGACACCTGCAAGAACTGCCTGGCTGTCAACGAAAACCGCTTTCTGGACCTCATCGAGATCGACGCGGCTTCCAACACCAGTGTGGAAGATATCCGCGACCTGCGCGACAAGATCAATTTCTCTCCGTCCGAGGGACGATTCAAGGTCTACATTATTGACGAAGTCCACATGCTCTCAACGGCGGCTTTCAACGCCCTGCTGAAGACGCTCGAAGAACCGCCGGCGCACGCCATCTTCATCCTGGCCACCACCGAGGTTCACAAGATCCCCGCGACGGTGCTCTCGCGCTGCCAGCGACATGAATTCAGGCGCATCCCGGTGATGGAGATCGTCGAGACGTTGAAGAAATTGTGCAAGGAAGAAAAGATCAGCGCCGACGAAGAAGCGCTCATCCTGATCGCGCGCCAATCGACCGGCGCCATGCGCGACGCCATCAGTCTGCTGGACCAGTTGGCTTCCACCGGAGAGAAGATCACCCTGGAGCTGGCGCAACAGGTGCTCGGTACCGCCACCAACCAGCTCGTGGTCGACCTCTTCAGCGCCGTCCGGCAAAAAGAGACGGCCAAAGGACTCGCCACCATCCACAGCGCCCTGGACGCAGGCAGCGACCCGCGCCAATTCGCCCGCCAGATGGTGGATTACCTGCGTAACCTGCTGCTGACCAAGATGGGCAATGACGCGCAGGTGGATGCCACCAAAGAACAGAAAACCATGATGAAAACCCTGGCGCAATCCAGCGAGACGAACGCCCTGCTCGAATGGATCCGCCTATTCAATTCTGCCATCGCGGATACCCGCACAAGCTGGCAGCCCGGCCTTGCATTGGAAGTGGCTCTGGTCCAATCCATAGAGGGAACGGTCGCACCCGCCCAGGCGGTAGCCGCTCCTGTTGTGCAGCGGGCT
>CAYWCH010000002.1:8492-18022 GCA_964456715.1 uncultured Anaerolinea sp.
GTGACGACAGTGGCTGCAAAATCAGCCGAACAACCCGTTACCCCGCCGGTCACTCAACCAAAGGTAGAAAAAGCGGCGCCGGCGGTTGAAAAACCTGCCGATGCACCCTCAGGCGATATCGCGGGTGTAAGCGTGCAGAAGATCCAGGAGAATTGGCCAGCCATCCGTGCCGAGGTCAAGCACATCCTGCCGCAAACCGAAGCACTGCTCAACTCGCATAAATCGTTGCAGATCAAAGATGGGGCACTGCTGATCGGATTTGCCAGTGAGATGCTGGGTTCGCTGCAGTGTCCATTCTATGTACATGGTGCGATCCAGAAGGTGATGGGAATCAATATCCAGGTGCAGTGTACCGTGGTCAGCAACAAAGGCGGATCCGCTCCGGCCGATCTCGGCATCGATGCGGACGGGATTGTTGGTACCGCGCTGAACCTGGGCGGCAAGTTGATCCACAAGGAATAATCGTAGACAAGGAGATGGAAAAATGGCAAAAGGATACAATCGTCCAATGGGCGGCGGTGGCATGGGTCAGGGCGGCATGATGGCCCAGATCAAGAAGATGCAGGAACAGATGGCCGTGGCTCAGGAAGAGTTGGCTGCCGAGACCGTCACCTCCAGCGTTGGTGGCGGCGCGGTCAAAGTGACCATGACCGGCGACCAGCATTGTACGGCGGTCGTAATCGACCCCGAACTGCTCAAGGATGCCGACGCCGAGATGCTGCAGGACCTCATCCTCAGCGGCGTCAACCAGGCCCTCGATGATTCACGCAAGATGGCCGAAGACAAGATGGCGCCTCTCACCGGTGGTCTTGGCGGATTGGGATTCTAATCCATCATGGCGATCCTTCCTGCACCGGTTCAAAACCTGATCAACGCGCTTTCGCGTCTGCCCGGCGTGGGTCCGAAAACGGCCAGCCGCCTGGCATTCTATTTGCTGCGTGAGCATGATGATCTGACCGGCCAACTGGCAGGGGCACTGACCGAGCTTAAATCGGCCACCGGCACCTGCAAGATCTGTCACAACATCACCCTGGCCAGCCAGGAACTATGCGAGATCTGCGCCAACCCCCAGCGTGCTGATGGCACTCTCTGCGTGGTCGAAGACGCCATGGATGTGCTCGCCATGGAACGCACCGGCGGGTTCAACGGCAGGTATCACGTGCTGCAGGGAGTACTGTCCCCGATCGAAGGTATCGGTCCGGACGATTTGAAGATCAAGTCGCTGCTGGAACGGGTACGTTCCGGTGAAGCCAAAGAGATCATCCTTGCCACCAATCCCTCCATGGAAGGGGATGCCACCGCGCTTTACCTGCGACAGCAATTGATGCCCCTGAATGTTCGAGTCACCCGTCTGGCACGCGGTCTACCCGTGGGCGGAGATCTGGAATACGCCGATCAAAATACCCTGCTGCGCGCTCTCGCCGGCCGCCAGGAAATGAACTGAGTGATTTGGAATTTAATTAAAAATCCCGGCTTCTTTTTCAGAAACCGGGATTTTGCTTTTTTGCGATAACTAAAATTTGAACGCTGGAATCTCCTGCGTTTGTCCGCCGGATTTGACGATGTAGTATGGCATCCAGGCGACGCCGAACACATCCGTGAAGATGTCGCTCTTGGTGGGTGTCATCGGGATTTCAGTGGATGCAAACGACACTGTTCCGGAAGCATTTGATTGGGCACCGGTCTGGCTGGCCTGCAGAGCTGCCAGTTGTTCTTTCAGGTTCTCCAGTTCCTGCTTTTCTTTCTCGAGCTTGTCTTTAGCCGTTTGTACCATCCGCATTTTTGTCACTGATGACGAGATGCTTTTCTTTCTGCCCACTCCGAGCATCCCAAGCACGACACCGCCGCCGGTGGCCATGGCTTCGAGGTTGCGATCTCGCACCTGGTTTTCCGCGGCTTTCACATCCAGTTCCTGCTGCTCGATCTTGTTTTGCAGTGTCACCAGTTTGCTGCTTGAGCTGCCGGAGGTGGTGGTTTTCGATACACTGGCAGCGGCGCACATCTTCTGAAATTCTGCATCCGATGTATCGGGGCTGGCGTAAACCTTCAACTTGCTGTTGGCTTTGATCTTGATCGTTCCGCTGCGGTACAACCACTCTTCGAAATCCTTGCCCAGATTGGCCACCTTGGCTTTGTCGGTCATCCAGGTCGGGACGGCATGGAAGGACGCTTTGGGCTGTGTCTGGGTTCCCAGTTTATGTGTGTCAATCGCCGGGATGGTGAGTTCCTCCCAGTGGACCAACCCAGTGCCGGGATTCTCCAAAATGGCCGCGGTCTTGCGGGCAAAATCAAGGTTGTACTGGCGCGAGGTGTAGCGGACTTCGGCCTGGGCAAAGAGTGCCGGCCGGTAGGCCAATCCGTCCACGCTGGCGCCGCTAAGTTTGGCTGCGGCAAGTGCCGCTGCAGGGTCAAGGTCGTTCGGGAACACGTATTCTGCCACGTCTCCATTCACAGCCGGGCGGCTTGTCGCCAACTGGTTTGACGAGGCAGCAACCGGTTTGACTGCAGGTGACGGTTTGGTGGCGGCTTCCGGTGAAGCAGCGCCGGCTCCAGTCTTGCCCTGACCTTTTACCCCGGCAAGGGCATTCAAGGCGGGGAGTTGGGTACGGGTCAACGGGCCGGCCAAGTAATTCATGGTCCAGCGGGTGGACAACAGGGTGGGGGCAGGGCGGTAAACACTGTGCCAGAGGAAGACGCGTTTCTGCAGACCGGAAATGAGCTTGTCGTAAACGGCTACGTTGGTGTTGCCGCTGGCTGAAGAAAGCCCTTCCAGCAAACGCTGTTTATCCTGTTCGGTTTGCAGACGGCCGATCATCCAGGTGCCGGCATTGGAGAGGGCTTTATAGTCCACATCCACCGGGTTCTGTGTGGCCAGCACCAACCCCACGCCAAAGGCGCGCGCCTGTTTGAGCATGCGCAGCATCACCGTTTTTGAGGCCGGGTTGGCTACCGGGGGTAAATAACCCATGATCTCATCGAAATAGAGGAGCGCGCGCAGGTTGCCCGTGCCGCGCTGACCGCGCATCCAGGTTTCAACGGCGGTGAAGAGCAGCGTGACAAAGAACATGCGCTCATTTTCGCTCAAGTGAGAGATGTAGAAAATGGAATGACGCGGTTTGCCGGATGGGGTGTAAAGAATGGACTGAATGTCCAAAGACTGACCGGTCTGCCATACCTGGAAGGTGGGCGATGCCAGGAAGTTATTCAACAACATCGCCAGCGAGAAGCGATCCTTCTCAGGGAAGAATGAATCCATCGGGAAAGCGCCGAGACGATCCATCGGCGGGTTTTGCACCTGCAGGATGAGATCGGTGAGCGAGAGCGATTGTTTGTTCACCCAGGCGTTTTCCACCAGGTTCGACAACAGGATATGTTCGCGCGACCGGAGTGGATCGATGTCGGTGATGCCCACCAGACCGAGCAGCGCGGTGATGGTGCTGGAGATACGCTCGCGCAGCACCTCGCTGTTTTCCTCCCAAGCCAGATCGGGTGCCTGGAAGGAGGAGAGGATGTTTACCGGTAATCCGGAGGTGGAGCCAGGGGAGTAAATGGAGAATTCCACGGAGTCTTTTAACTGCTTAATTTGCTGCGGTCCGAGTGCCCAGTCAGACAGTCCTTTCTTCCATTTCGCTGCGGTATCGGCAGCTTCCTGTGAGACTGTCTTTCCATCCTTCTTCGCCATGTCCGGATCGATCCAGGGTTCAAAATCGGTCGGAAGCAATTCCGGAAAGTGGAGGATGAGGTTGGTCAGATCGCCCTTGGGGTCGATGATGATGGCGGGGGTACCGTGCAGGGCAGCTTCTTCCAACAGGCCCACACACAAACCGGTCTTGCCGGACCCCGTCATACCGGTGACGACCGCATGGGTGGTCAGGTTTGACGGATCAAGCAAAATCTGTTCAGCCGTTAGTGCATTCGCTTTCGGATCAAACACCTTTCCCAGATAATAGTTATTCGAGTCAGCAGCCATTATCACACCACCTGTTTGAAGTTTTATTTAGATAAATTATAGACCATGTTGAAGATTAAGTTCATATTGGCTTGATTTTTGTAATGTTGATTGCAGAAATATGGCAATCAACCATCCGATGTATAATCAGGTGGAATCCTCACACCAGGAAAATCAATTGTTCGACATCAATTTTTTTACCTTCCCGATCACGAGCTCTGAAAAACCACTTTATCCCGGTTTTTTGGTACTTTTGCCACCCAAGAAACCTGCCCGCGGTCGTGAAAGTGACATTTTAATCCTGTATTTCAAATTGCACGGCAAATCAGCGATCACGGATGCCGGTTTGAAGATCTGGCTCGAAAGCAAGGCTTCCACCTACCATCGCAACCCGGGCACTGTAACGGCCGGAATGAGGGCGATCTTTGAGGATATTAACGAGGATCTGCTCGAGAGGAACTCGCGTTTTGCCAACCAAAACGGACAGGTTTCCGGCAGTCTTGAGGTGATGGTACTAAAAAAGGAGACAGTTTTTGTAGCAGTCTCCGGAAGCGGCGCCGGGCATCTGGTCTCCGGCTCTGGATGTGAAACCGCTGTTGACGACAGCAATAATCGTGGCTTGGGGCTCTCCCAAACCGCGGCGATTCGATTTATCCAAAATACCGTCGCCAATGGCGATTTTCTGCTCCTTGCCAATGATTCTCCGCAGGTTTGGACAAAAGAGAGTTTTTCTGGCACGCAAAAGCTGAATAATGAAGCCCTTTACAGGCACCTGTTCACTGCTGAAATTGGCGATTCGCAGGGTGTTTTGATCCGCTTCAAAGAAGGGAGCGGCAAGATCATCATGCTCAAGCCGCGCCTGGGTGACGCGGTGATCGAAGCGCCGGCTCCTGAAAAGCAACCGGCGGAGATCAAGAAGACTGAACCTCAAAAACCCGCGGTTGATGAGCGGGTGCAGCCGTCTATTGCACCACCGCAGACAGAAAAACCAATCGCGCAAGCACCCACACCTGCCGGCAGACCTCTTTCAACCGAAGAAAAACCGCAAATTAAACTCACTCCCACATCCGGGCGGGTACACAGAACAGTCTCGCAGCCCTCCAGCCCGCAGCCGGTGGAACAGCCTGAAACGGAAAGGATCTCCCCCAGCCGTTCATTTGACGAACCCGGCGAACGGAAAGAGAAAGCGACCCCCAATCTCCCATTGCCTTCATCGGATGATGTCAAAGTGGTTGTTGGGGGAGCGTTGCGGAAAGGCGCGGAGGTCAAGCAAAAAACTGAACGCTGGACCAGGTCGGCCATGCAAAAATTGCTGCCCGGCCCATCCGACCAACCGTTGCGATTTTCCAAAAGGGTCTTGATCTTTATCGCGATCGCGGTTCCTGTGATCATCGTCGCCATCGCGGCTTCCATATATGTGCGGAATGGCCGGAACAGTCTTTTCGAAGGGTATCTTGCCCAGGCTCAGCAATTGGCCGTGCGGGCAAACAGCGAGGGTACCGATGCGGCATTGCGTCTTTCAAGCTTGCAGGAATCGCTTTATTGGCTGGATAAAGCCGACCAATACGGCAAATCTGATGCATCCACCGAACTGCGCAACCAGGTGCAGACGAAATTGGATGAAATTCAAGGCGTCACCCGCATCAACATGGTGCAGGCGGTCAATTCCTCCCTGCCTTCCGGTACGACGATTATTCAAATGGTTGTCTCAAACGCCGATCTATACACGCTGGATGGAACGACAGGCAGGGTATTCCGGTTCACCCAATCGGGTTCGGAGTACATTCAGGATTCTTCATTTGATTGCGGACCAAGCGAAAGCGGCCAGATTGCGGCCATCGGAAAATTGGTTGATATGGTGCCCATCTCCATTGATAATTCCTACGGAGCCACCATCCTGGCGATAGATTCCCAAGGGAAGCTGGATTATTGCGTACCCGGCGAATCAGGCTACGTTGTCAGCCTGGAACCCCCGGATATGGGGTGGGTGGCGATCAGTTCGCTCACGCTCAACCAGGGCAACCTTTATGTGCTGGATGTTCGTGGTAACGCGATCTATCGATATGAGGGTTCTGGATATGAATTCGCAGATAAACCCACCCTGTTTTTTGACGAGGAGATCCCTTCATTAACGGAGGCCATCGATATCGAGGTAGTGGGGTATGAGCTCTATATCCTGCGTTCGAACGGTGAGATGGTTGAATGCACGTACAGTCCTCTCAAGGACATGAAATCCACCGAATGCACCGATCCCGCTAGTTACAACGATTCGCGGACAGGCAAGGTGGTGAAGACGAACACCTTCACCAATGCCAGCTTCACACAAATGCACATGACCCAGGCTCCGGATTCCTCGCTGTATTTTTTGGATACTCTCGGGAAATCGATCTATCACCTGAGCTATGCCAGAAATCTGCAGCGCATCCTTTATCCGCGTTTGACCGATGGTGAAAACATTGATCAATTCTCACCCAGCGCGTTCTATGTTTCATCGACGCGTCAGGTCTTTATGGCTTTTGGCGGCCTGATCTACTACGGGCAGATGCCATAATTCCGGTTGTAAAAAAGAAGGAAAAATGAACATTCTGGAGCAGATCGAACAACCCACGCTGCTGCTGGATGAAGCCGTTGCCAAACGGAACATTCAAAGCATGACCGTGAAGGTAACCAAGGCAGGAGTATGTTTCAGGCCCCATTTCAAGACCCACCAATCTGCAGATATCGGTGAATGGTTCCGTGAATGTGGCGTGGAGAAGATCACGGTTTCATCGGTGGAAATGGCGGAATACTTTGCTGACCACGGATGGAAGGATATCCTGATCGCCATTTCGGTCAATGTTCGCCAGATCCAACGGATTGCAGCGCTGAGCAAACGCATCCATCTGGGAGTGCTGGTTGAAAACCCTGAAGCAGTGGATTCACTCGGCCAAATGCAGGATGCACCTGTTGATGTCTCGATAAAGATCGACGCCGGGGCGCACCGGACCGGAGTTGATTGGCAGAATGTTGAGCAGGTTGCCAGACTGATTCAACAACTCCGATATCAGAGCAATTTATCTTTCCGGGGACTTCTGACCCATTCAGGCAATACCTATCATTGCCATTCCACGCAGGAGATCGTCCGCGCTTTCCGCGCCGGGGTGGGCCATCTGAACCAATTGCGGGAGGGATTGCAGCGGAAGGGGATCGAGGGGATCGAAATCTCGGTGGGTGATACCCCCGGCTGTTCATTGTGTGATGATTATTCAGGCATTGATGAGTTGAGACCCGGCAACTTCGTGTTCTATGATTCCCAGCAGTTCGCTGCGGGGGTGTGCCGGGCGGAGCAGATCGCTGTTGCAGTTGCCTGCCCGGTCATTGCCACGCATCCTGAACGAAATGAGGTTGTGGCCTATGGGGGAGCTGATCATCTTTCAAAGGATCTATTGGAAACAGGTGGGGAACCAAGTTATGGTTTGGTCGCACTTCCTGAAGCAGATGGGTGGGGCAAGCCGATCGAAGGCGCTGTCGTCAAATCGTTGACTCAGGAACACGGTGTGCTGTGTTTACCGGATGGCTATTTCGAGAATATCAAGCCGGGAGACCTGGTCTTTATCCTTCCGGCGCATTCCTGCTTGGCAGTTTACCAGTTGAAAGAATACATGACGAAATCTGGTGAGATCATCCCCACCATGCATGAAAAAAGGTCGTAAGGCCTTTTTTATTTGAAAAATCGCAGCAGTGAAGTTTGATCAGTGAACACCCACGGTATAGTCTTAATGAACCACGGGGTGAGTAGAGTCATCAGCCATCCAAACAGAGTGCCGAGTACGATGCCGGCAAGGATATCGGATAGGTAATGCACACCCATCCAGATGCGTCCAAGACACACCAGCAGAGCCCAGATGCATAGCAATACTCCAAGCAGCGTCATGCCGTTGGCAAACGCCAAAAAAGTCAGCATGGCAACACGGGCAGCATGACCGGAGGGAAAGGAATGGGGATCGGTGTTGCGATAAATGGCTCCCCATTCACCTTCGGGGCGGGGTCGCCGGATGAGAAACTTAATTGAGATCACTAAAATTGCCAGGATGGCGACCGCGCCGGCCATCAAACAAGCCAATTGATGTGCCCGGCCGAGCGTCAGCAGCCAGATCACCAACAGGGCGAGTTCAATAAACCAGGAATCACCGGAATGTGCGAGAAACGCAGCGACCGGTTTGAAAGGGCTGCTCTCCTCTTTCAATCTGATTGACCAAGTTACTTTTTCATCAATCAACAACCATTTTTTTAGAGACATGTCCCCCATTTTACCTCATCCATTTGCTTTGTATGCAAAGGAAAGACCGAAGTACTGGTTTTCATTATTGAAAAGTCATCTATTTGACACTGACTTTATAATAAATATAATGAATTCAGGTCCAACTGGTTCCAAACAGATAAATATCTGAGAAATGTGAGATGTTCCATGAAACTGACTTCCTGTCGAAAACTCTTTTCGATGATTCTGGTCTTGTCCCTAATCTTGACCGGATGTTCGGGTATTTCAGCACAATCCTCTGGCAGTGTGAACTTCTCAGGCATGAAGGTCGAGGCCGAAAGCTGCACATATGGGGGTGAAATTCAGTCAGTTGAAGCAGTAGATGCTTACACTGTGAAATTCACCTTGTGCTCTGCGGATGCTGCCTTTCCATATAAAATGACGTCTCCAATTATGGCTGTCCAGGATAAGGATTTCTTGGATAGTCATCAGGGAGACTCTTTATCAATGACTGAAGAAATGAATGGAACCGGACCTTTTTCAGTGGTCACAAACAAAAAGGACTTGCCCATTTTGCTCAAGATTTCTCCCACATATTGGGGAACCCCTCCGCGTGTAACCAGTATTTATTTCCACTGGTATGCGAATGCGACCTCCTATCAATACCGCTCGCTGGGTGATGTGTTAAATACTATCGATCCGGCTGACCTTGCACCTGTTCAGCAGGATCCCGCTTTCACCGGTATTCGTCATGATTCATTGAACGTGGTTTACCTGGGTTTCAACAACAAGCTCAAACCCATGGATGATGTAAAGGTCAGGCAGGCTATTGCGATGACGATTGACCAGGCAAAATTGGTGCAAACCTATCTGGCGTCAGGTTCTGAAACCGCAACCCAGCTTATCCCCTCGTATATAAACACAGGCAGAACGAATTCACTGGAATGGTATAAGGTGGATAAAGAAAAAGCAAAAAAAATGCTTGAAGACGCAAACTTTGATTTTAACCAGACGATCACACTTGCCTTTGTTGAACAATCCTCAAACCTGATCCAAAATCCTGGATCATTGGTTAATGAGATCAAAAAAGAATTGGCCGCAATCGGAGTCACCGTTGAATTACTGCCCTTGAGGCAAGAAAAGTTTTACAGTGCAATTTGGAACGGCACGCCTATGATGTTCCTTGATACCTATAAGGCACAATATGCTGACGGTGCGGCTTATTATGAGACCCCGATATTACGGGATACCCGTCAATTTGGCAACACTTATCCGACACTGCAGCAGAATTTGTACGCGGTTCAGGCTGCCAGTTCCACGGCAACCCGGCAGGCTAAATTC
>CAYWCH010000002.1:18032-25751 GCA_964456715.1 uncultured Anaerolinea sp.
TTTCAAGGATTACGTTCCATTCATCCCGATTGGATTTGTTGCGCAGTGGAGTTTCTTCAGAAATACAATCAGCAGTGCCAGTACAAATTCGAGTTTTGAGAACTACGAAGATTTATCTCCTCAAACGGTGACCATCCAGGTGTATGAGAATGACAGACCGATCAGCCTTTGGCCGGCAGATGAAACCAACGATGACACATTCAGGATAACGCGGTTGATCTATGATACTCTTGTGACAGAGGGATACGGTGCCTCCGGACTGCAGCCTTCACTGGCTGATTCATGGACATCAAACGACGCGATGACCGAATGGACATTCTATCTGCGTTACAATGTCAGTTTTTCCAATGGAGCAACAATGGATGCAAATGACGTGGTGGCGTCCTTTGCCGCCATGTGGGATGCATCGAGTCCCAATCACACCGGCAGAACAGGCGAATTTGAAATATTCCTGGAGCTTTTCGGGGAATTCATAAACGACTAGAACCTAAAAAAAGAGCCTGCAGCTTCTCGCTACAGGCTCATTTTCTTTTTAATTCAGATGCAGCCGGTTGACTGCAGACATGATGATCTTTTCAACCATGTCTTTATATGAAAGACCGGCAGCTCTGGAAGCATAAACCAATGATGCCTGTTCTGGATCGGGGCACATCAAAGGAATGGGATTGACTTCGAGGATGAACGGATTCCCATCCTTGTCCATGCGCATGTCCATACGGCAAACATCTTCAAGCCCAAGCACCTGCTTGGCTCGCAGAGCAAGCGTCTGGAACTCTTTGGTTTGTTCTGCAGAAAGGGGAGCAGGACAAATGCGATATACCTCGCTCTCGAGGTCTTCTTTTTGCTCGTTTGAATAAAAGCCTGTTGGAGAAACGATTTCAACGATCGGAAGGGCTTCGTCACCCAGAATGCCGATCGTGAACTCACGACCAATAATATATTCTTCGACGAGCACCTGTGAATGAATGCAATCCCACACCCATTTCACCTGTTTGACGAGTTCTTCGTGATTGTTGACGACAGCGTTTTCATTGATACCGATCGAAGAGCCTTCTGCTGCGGGTTTGATGAACAACGGATAATGTAGCCCTTTGTCATCGATTTTGTTGGGATCATCGACCACTGTAAAATTGGCAGTCGGCAGTCCTGCGCAGCGAAACATTCGTTTGGCAGCATTTTTACTGTGCGAGAGCGACATTCCCAAGACTCCGGCACAGGTGTAATTCATACGCAAGCTGTCAAGAATGGCCGGCATCTGAGCTTCGCGAGATGCGCCAAAATGCCCTTCGCCTGAATTGAAACAAAGATCTGGTTTATATGCTTTTAGTGCTTCTACCGATTCTATCCCCGCTGGAAAGTATTCAGCTTCATGACCGAGTGACTGAAGTGAATCCACAATGGCTTGAACAGTGCCTTTATCATCCAGGTCGTTCCAATGTCCGGGGGGGTCATCCGGGGAGACTGGAGCGTCTTCCTTTAAATTAGCCAGAACAGCGATTCTCATGTACCAACTTGCTCCTAATTATCAGTATTAAACGTGTTGATTATAATAACTATTTAAAATTGCACAAGAAGTGAGTTTTTTCGAAATCCTGCGAAACTCGTGCGATCAATTAGCGGTAAAATAGTGTTTTAAAATCCAAAGTTAATCTTTTTCTGATATGATTAACAAGTTTGAAAGTCTTTTATTTGCACTAATAGAACACCCTGCCTTAGTTGCAGCCGGAATTTTGCTGTGCGCCATACTAGCCGTCTCGTCGAAACGACTTTTAGTTTCGGCAATATGGCTGGCAGTGACCAGTGCGCTTGTTGCGCTGATGCTCTATCTACTGGGCGCATTGCAATTAGCCGTCATCGAGTTAAGCGTGGGTGCTGGACTGGTGACGGTTTTGTTTGTCTTTGCCATTAATATTTCTGGCGAAGAACCGCTTAACCTGAAACCGGTCATGCCCCGACCATTAGCCTGGGGTTTGGTAGGAGTAGCCGCGGGAATGACCATATTCCTGATTCTAAAAAACGGAATCATGGGCTGGTCTCTGCAGACACTTACTAGTACCTCGATGATCCTCTGGACAAACCGATATCTGGACATGATGCTCCAGATAGCGTTCATTTTCTGTGGTGTCCTGGGTGTTCTGGGTCTGTTATCCGGCGGAAAACCTGAGATTCAGGAGGAGGATGAAGAATGAATGACCTGCCTGTTCCCTTCATTATTGTTTTAGCCATTCTTAGCCTGGTTGGCGTCGGCTTCTACTGCCTTCTGGCAACTCGAAATCTGATCAAGGTGATCGTTTCCCTGCAATTGATCGTCAAGGGTGTCATGCTGGCGTTCGTGCTGGCTGGCAACCTGACCGGAATGATTAGTATCGCGCAGACGATGGGGTTGACAGTGATCGTAGCTGATACCATTGTGGCCGTTATTGGATTGTCTATGGCAGTTCAGATCCGCCATAAGATGGGGACGCTCGATACCAAAGCTCTTACATCATTAAAGAGGTAAGCATGAGCAGCAATCTTCTAATTCCATTGATTATCGGCGTTCCCTGGCTGGGTGCTTTGATCATCCTCCTTGATAAAGACCGCCACGAAAAAATTCAACACATCCTGGCAGTGATCTTCTCATTGGCTGCAGCTGCGGCTGCTGTTATGTTGATCCCTCAAACCTCAAAAGAGATCGCATTCTCCGTAAATATGGGATCCGCGTTCGGCAATTTCTCATTTGTCGCTGACGGTCTGGGTGTTTTCCTGACATTGATCGCGACGATCATCGGTTCGCTGGCAGTGATTTTCTCGATCAACTATATGCACGGTGAAGAGGGTCTGGGAAGGTATTACGCATACGTGCTCTTCTTTATCGGTGCCATGTCCGGCCTAGTGCTCACCAGCAACATGCTTTTGATCTTCTTTTTCTGGGAAATCACCGCGTTGTGCTCTTACGCGTTGATCTCCTTCCATAATGATGATCCCAAGGCTGTGCGCGGCGGCATCAAGGCCTTGATCATCACCTCGGTCGGCGGCGTTGGCCTGCTCGCGGGTGCGTTATTGTTATTCGTTTACACCAAGAGTTACGACCTGAATGTCTTCCTGGCTGATCCGTCCGTGCTGCCATCCAAAACGCTGGCATTTCTCGCGTTCATGTTCCTGGTAGCCGCGGCGGCGAAATCAGCCCAGTTCCCCTTCCAGACCTGGCTGCCGGATGCCATGGAAGCACCCTCTCCAATCAGCGCTTTGATCCATGCAGCGACGATGGTCAATGCCGGTGTTTATCTGCTGGCCAGATTCTTCCCGGCTTTTGCGGGTGTGCCTTACTGGAGGGAAGCAGTCATGGCAGTTGGCGTACTCTCTGCTTTCCTGGCTGCGATCATGGCGTTGTTCTCGAAGGACCTCAAACGTGTTCTGGCTTACTCCACGGTCAGCCAGCTGGGTTACATGTTCTACGCGATCGGAACGGGTGATGTGTTCTCAAGTCAATTCCATCTATTCAGCCATTCCATTTTCAAAGCGCTGCTCTTCCTTGGCGCTGGTGCGGTCATCCACTGCGTGGGTACACGCGACATGACCCAAATGGGTGGAGTGGGGAAGAAGATGCCTTACGTACAATGGACATTCATCATTGGAGCACTGGCCCTGGCTGGCATCCCCGTGTTGAATGGTTTCTGGAGCAAGGAAATGATCCTTGAAGCCGGTTTCGCGACTGACGTGAAGGCGTTGTACTGGATCATGGTCTTCGTAGCCGGATTGACGGCACTTTACACCTTGCGTATGGTTTGGATGGTCTTCTTCGGAAAACCGCGCAGTGATTACCATGCCCATAAAGCCGGAATTGCGATGAAAATCGCCCTGGCTCCTCTGGCTGCAGGCGCGCTCGTTTCCTGGCTTGCAATTGACTGGTTCTCGAAACTCCTCAATAGTGGTTCGCTGCCCTTCCACACGCTGAAATCTCTGGATTTGGCAGAGATGTTCCATGAAATCGTCACACTTCAAACATTGATCCCGCTTGGAGTGATCTCGCTTGGTATCCTGTGCTGGATATTCCGTGAGAAACTAACTGGCGTCAGTAAACTCTTTGGCTGGCTGAGATACCTGGCTGAACACAGCTTTGGCTTCGAGGGTATCAACTCTGGGATTGTCAGCGCCACTGAAAATTGTGCCGAAGGAATGCGCGCCACTCAGACCGGAGTTCTTGGTTTGAATATCCTGGCTGTCCTTTGCACGATCATCATCTTATTTTCACTTTTTGCCATTGGAGTGTGAAATGGATATAAACCTGTTAATCAAGAGTCTATTGTTTTTGCCTCTGGTGGCTTCTCCGATCGTTTACCTTCTGGGTAGATCCAGTGTTCGCAGGGGTTCCTTCCTCGGTATGAGCATCGCCAAAATGCTTACCATTTTGGCCATCTTGTTGGAGGGCTGCCTGATCTTTTTCGTTGCAAAGGATTGGATTGTTACCAGATCAAGCATCTATACGAACATCGGCACGGTCCTGATCGGTTTTGACGGCGTTTCATTGCTAATGAGTCTGATCGTTGTCATCCTCGGCTTCTGCGTAACATTGTTCTCATTCCCATACATGCAGGATGAGGATGGTGAAGAAAAATTCTACGCCCTGCTTCTGGTTTTGATTGGATCGATCGTTGGTCTGGGAATCTCGCAGGACATGTTCAATTTGTGGGTCTGGTTCGAGGTAATGGCAATCAGCACTTACTTCCTGGTGGCCTTCTATCATGAACAGCCTGCATCGTTGGAAGCCGGTTTCAAGTATTTGACACAATCGGCCGTCGGTTCCTCGTTGGCTTTGTTTGGCATTGCCATCCTCTTCAGTAAGACCGGAACCGTCTATCTGCCCAGCTTCCTGGGAGCTTTCACTGCACTTGACCCATTACTTTATATCGGTGGGATTCTGATCATCGTCGGTTTTGGCGTCAAGGCAGCCCTGGTTCCCCTGCATACCTGGCTTCCGGATGCCCATTCACAGGCGCCCAGCGGCATCAGCGCCATGCTCTCGGGCATCGTCATTGAGGCTGGTTTGGTGGCCATGCTGCGGGTGGTAATTGTCCTGAACGAAGTTACACATATCTGGGGCTTGATCCTGCTGATCCTTGGCTGCGTCAATATCCTGATCGGCAACCTGATGGCACTCCGTCAAACTGAGGTGAAACGCTTGCTGGCTTATTCCAGTATCGCGCAGGTGGGCTACATGCTGGTGGGTTTTGGCATGACCCTTTACATGGGTTTCACAACCGGCATCACAGGTGCAGCCGGCGGTTATTTCCACATGTTCACCCATGCACTGATGAAGGGATTGGCCTTCCTTGCTGCCGGTTCTTTGCTCTTCGTGTTGCATCTGGCTAAAGGGAACCACGCTCCGCTTGTGTTGGATGATCTGAATGGTGCATCAAAGAAGTACCCTGCCGTGGCGTTGATGTTCAGCGTTGCCCTACTTGGGTTGGGTGGGTTACCCCCCATGGCCGGATTCATGTCAAAATGGCAGATCCTCGTTGGCCTGACCCAGGGCAGAACTGGTTGGTTGATAGCAGTTGTGATCTTCGTAGGCTTGAACAGTATTCTCTCTCTCGCCTACTATGCCCCGATCGTCAACAGAATGTATCGTCACGAGCAATCTGAAATCGTGGCAGCCGGAGACGCCGTGTCTTCCTGGATGATCACTCCAATGGTCATCCTGACCATCGGTGTTCTTTTGCTGGGTGTTTGGCCGTCATTGATCGGTAAGATCACGATCCCTGCCGCCAACATATTCCTCAGTCCATTCGGATTTTAGGAGAGATTATCGATGAGCAACCTGAATATTCTTTTATCACCTCCTCTCGCATTCTTGATCTATTTGCCGCTGGTCTACGCGATCTACCTGGTGGGTCGTGGTTTGGCTGGGAAAGGGAATCCCTCTTCCTCCAAGTCCAGCGTGTATGGCAGTGGTGAAGCAGCTCCTACGACTCTGGCAGCGCCTGGATACCGGCCTTTCTTCCTGGTGGCGTTTTTCTTCGCCGTACTTCACCTGGGTATGCTGATCATCGGTACCGGTTCATTCACCGTTTCGATGATCCCTTATCTCGTCGGGTTGATCCTGGCCTTGATCGCCCTGATCTTGGGCTAACATCAAAGAAAAGGACAAGGAGAAAAATATGGCAAACCTGATGGATAAATTAAGAACATGGGCGCGGGTAAATTCACCCTGGGCGATCCATTTCAACAGTGGTTCGTGTAATGGCTGTGATATCGAGATCTTGGCAACTTTGACCCCGCGTTATGACGTTGAACGCTTTGGCATCAAACTGCAGGGCAGCCCCCGCCATGCTGACGTTTTGATCTGCACCGGTCCGGTGAGTTTGCAGGCACGCGATCGTCTGGTTCGTATTTATGAGCAGATGCCTGAGCCGAAATTCGTCATCGCTGTCGGATCCTGCGGTATCAGCGGTGGTGTTTTCCAGGGCTGTTACAACGTGGTGGGTGACATCAGCGAGGTTATCCCGGTGAATGTTTATGTGCCGGGTTGTCCGCCTCGCCCTGAAGCGATCATCTATGGTGTTGTGCAGCTTCTCAAGAGTCTGCAGGAATAAGAGGAGCGGATAAAATGCCTACAAAAAAGATCAAAGTTACTTCTGAAGATATCCTGACCAGCGCACGCAAGGTGCTGCAACCCTGGACTCTGGCTGATAGTACCCCTGAAGAGAAGCGTCTGGATATCACCATTGATGCAAGCAATAATAAAAATTGTGTTCAGGCACTGGTGGATGCGAAATGGGGATACCTTTCGGCCATTACAGCTCTTGACCGGGCTGAATTTGAAACGGTGGAAGGAAGCGCTGACAGAGTACCCGTCAAAGACAAGGGTAACCTGGAAGTGTTGTATCACTTCTGCGAAGGTCCTGTGATTATCACTTTACGCGTCCCGTTGGATTACAAAAATACGGTAATTGATACGATCTGCGACATCATCCCGTCGGCCACTCTCTATGAACGTGAAGCAGCAGAACTGCTGGGGATCGATTTCAAGGGGACACCCAGTACAGAACATTTGCTTCTTCCCGATGATTGGCCGACCGGCGTTTATCCGTTGAGAAAGACTTTTACTGGGTTAACGAAGAAACAAAAGTTGGGAAAGAAGGAGAAATAGGCGATGGAAAACACCAAGGCACCCGAAAAGTTTGTTGTTGCGATCGGCCCTCAGCATCCAGCGCTGAAGGAACCGGGTCACTTCGAATTCACCGTCGATGGTGAAATTGTCACCAATGCCACCGCCCGTCTGGGATTTGTTCACCGCGGTATGGAAAAAGGAACTGAGGACCGCAATTACATTCAGGACCTTTACTTGATGGAAAGAGTTTGTGGTATTTGCTCTCACGTGCATGCCATGGCATTCGCCCTGGGAACCGAAAAACTGGCTGGTGTTAAGGCTCCTCCCCGTGCTCAAGCCATCCGCGAGCTTATTGCCGAATTGGAACGCATCCACAGCCATCTGTTATGGCTGGGTGTCGCAGCCCACGAGGGCGGTTTTGACACGCTGTTCATGTACACCTGGCGCGATCGTGAAACGGTCATGGAATTGCTCGAAATGCTGACCGGCAACCGTGTGAATTATTCCGCCAACGTCATTGGCGGTGTCAAAATTGATGTGAATAAAGACCAAAAAGATGCCCTGAAATATGGTATGGACTTCCTTGAAGAACGCACCAAGCATTACATGAAAGTGGTGACTGAAGA
>CAYWCH010000002.1:25761-29734 GCA_964456715.1 uncultured Anaerolinea sp.
GAAATCCTACCCGGTACCTAAAATCGCGAAATCACACTCTGAATGCCCTATTTCAGCGGTTTCTGTGGAAAATGTGGAAGTTCTTCCTGGTACCGATAGTACAGATGACCAAAGAGCAGGCTGAATTACTCGGCGCAGTTGGGCCTACGGCTCGCGCTTCGGGGGTCCAACGCGATGTGCGGGTGGATTCACCCTACGCCGGATATGATATGTTCCCGGTGAAACTGGTCACCGAACCCGCTGGTGATCTGGAAGCGCGGTTTGTCGTCCGTATCAACGAGCTGTACGAAAGTTATCGTCTGGTGCGCAAGATCGTCAGTAAATTACCCGATGGAGAATTAACAGTCAAAGTGCCACGCAGGATTCCGGAAGGCGAGACCATCAGCCGTGTGGAAGCGCCGCGTGGAGAATTGTTCTACTTCATGCGCAGCAATGGCACCGATAAACCGGACCGCATCAAGGTGAGGACTCCAAGCCTCTGCAACTGGGCCTCTGTCTTGACGCTGGCAGTTGGCCATAAGCTGGCGGACATGCCGATGATCCTGGCTGGTATTGATCCCTGCTTCTCATGTAACGACCGCATGGTTAC
Organism: uncultured Anaerolinea sp.; assembly: GCA_964456715.1. GTDB lineage: Bacteria > Chloroflexota > Anaerolineae > Anaerolineales > Anaerolineaceae > UBA6107. Next base: position 26,351 of record CAYWCH010000002.1, read on the forward strand.
CATCAACCGCGGCAGCGATACGCAGGTTTGGAGCTGGGAAGACTTAAGAAAGTATGGGATTGCATATTACAAATGAACAATCTGACTATCCACCCACTTGTTGCATTACTTGTCTTTCCAGGCGGTTTAAGTCTGCTGGCTTTTGGTTTGATCTACGAATATATCGATCGAAAACTGGTAGCGCGTTTTCAGAACCGCGTTGGGCCACGCTGGTTTCAACCGTTGGCAGATTTTGTAAAGCTTCTTGCCAAGGAAGAGATCATCCCCACCGGGGTGCAGCCGGCTCTATTCGTCCTCCTGCCCATCGTGGCGCTTGCGGCTGCAATGACTGCTGCCCTGTACGTGCCCATGTTCGGGTTCCAGGCCAGTTACGGGTTCAACGGTGACCTCATCGCTACGTTATATCTGCTCAGTATGATGACCCTTTGCATAGGTCTGGCCGGCGCAAATACAGTTGACCGTTTTTCGCTGGTAGGCGCCACCCGCGCATTGACCCAGTTGTTCTCCTATGAAGCCCCGTTCCTGTTGGCCATGCTTGGCCCTGCCATCGCTGCCCAAAGTTGGAAGATCAGCGATGTCAATGCTATCACCCAAACCGGTCTGTGGAACGCACTGGTGCAACCCTTTGGCTTCGTGGTCGCATTGGTGGGTTTGATGGGTAAACTGGAACTGCCTCCCTTCGACTCACCGGAAGCGGAAACTGAGATCGTTGCTGGTGCGCTTACCGAATACAGCGGTCGTGGGTTTGGTTTGTTCAAGATTGGCCGTGACATCGAGTTGGTCATTGGTCTGACCCTGATCGCATCATTCTATATGGGCGGAATTGCCAACCCGATCGATTTCTTGTGGAAGACACTTGTCTTGTTGCTGGTCACCGCTGCCCTGCAATCGTTGTTTGCCCGGTTGCGCATTGATCAGACCGTTGGCATGTGGTGGCGCACGGGTACCATTGTGGTTTTGGTACAATTGCTTGTCATTATCATTGGACAGTACTTTGCACCAGTGGTCCAGCCTTTTGTCCAAAAATTGATCGGAGGATAGCAACATGACGATCGGTTCAATGATTGGAGATATTCTCAAATCTTTCGTGAGCAAACCGGATACCCAAAAATATCCGTTTGAATCCTCAGAAACCCCGGAGCATTTCCGAGGCTTGCTTGTCTACGAAGCGGAGAAGTGTACCGGCTGCCAGTTATGTATGAAAGATTGTCCGGCAGACGCAATTGAGATCCTGACGATCGACAAGGTCAACAAGCGATTTGTAATGCGTTACAATGTGGATCGTTGTACTTTCTGCGCGCAGTGCGTGTTGAATTGCAGATTCAATTGCATCAATATGTCTGAAGAAGATTGGGAACTGGCTGCCACGACCAAAAAACCCTTTGTTGTTTATTACGGCAGGGAAGAAGATGTCAAGCCTCTTATTAAAAAAGCAACTCGCCCGGGTGAAAAGTCAGTTAAGAAAGAAAAAGCAGCAGATAAGGAATGACGCTGGTCATCTCAGGGTTGCTCTGGTTGGAATTGGTTCTGAGTTAAATGGGGACGATGCCGCCGGTATTGAGGTTGCCAGAATGTTGAATTCGGCATCCGCCATACCGGCGGATTTCATTGCCATCGATGGCGGACCGATCCCCGAAAACGCCACTGGTCCATTGAGAAAATTTTCACCCGACTTCGTCATCCTGGTGGATGCAGCGGATTTGGGAAAACCGGCAGGATCGGTTGAATGGCTTGAGGCGGATATGATCGATGGGATGAGCGCGTCGAGCCATACTCTGCCGCTTTCGGTTCTGGGAAAATTTCTGGAAGCTGAACTGCATTGCCAGGTGGCTTATCTGGGCATCCAACCCGCGCAACTCGAATTTGCTGCGCCACTGACCAGGGAAGTAAGAAGATCTGTCGATCTGCTTGTTTCAATGATAAGCGAAGAGTTCCAGATTGAGCTTTGAGTTGAGTCAAAAACACCCGCTTCTTGCTTTCTGAGAGGGTGTTTTTTATTTAACCCTTAATTCCTCGTTGGCAAGGGTTTCGATCATACTGATAATGGCCGAATTATCCTGGTCGCCCAGGCTGGCTTGAAGCATGGCCGTATAGAGCTGGCAATCGATGGCAGCAGAGGGAAGAGGTATGCCATATTCACGAGCGGTTTCCATGATGATGTTCAAATCCTTGGTCTGCATTGATGCCTTGAACCCCGGAGTGCGATTGCCCTCGAAAAGGCGCTGCGGTTTCACATCGAGGGTCCAGCACTGGGCTGCTCCGGCTTTGATCGCTTCCACCACCTTGCGCGGATCGGTACCAGCTTTTTGGGTGAAAATCATCAGCTCAGCCATGGCCACCATTTGCGCGGCAACCATGATCTGGTTGGCTGCTTTAGCCACCTGACCGCTGCCGGAATCCCCCACATGGGTGATCGTTTTACCCATCACATTGAAGATGGGGCGGACGATTTCGAGCGCTTCAGCCGGACCGCCAACCATGATGGTGAGGGTGGCATTGCGAGCACCGATGTCCCCGCCACTCACCGGGGCATCCAGCGCCTGTACGCCTTTCTGCGCCAGACGGGAGGCGATCGAACGGGCAACTGCCGGTTTGATGGTGGAATTATCAACGAAGATCATCCCGGGTTTTGCACCCTGAAGGATACCATTTTCTCCAAATACCACTTTTTCCACATCGGGGCTGTCGGGAAGGTTGGTGAAAACGACGTCTGACCTTGCGGCAACTTCTGCCGGTGATGCAGCGCGCTCCGCGCCTTCACTGACCAATTCATCCACAGCTGCCTGGCTGCGGTTATGAACTGTAACCGGAAAACCGCCCTTCAAGATGTTCCTGGCAATCGATTTGCCCATCAATCCCAAACCAATATATCCAACTCGCAACATGATTATGCTCCTGTTTGATCTATGGATTTGCATTATACCGTTCGCGCGCGAGAACTGTACAACCAAATTGAGGTTGTCTCGTATATACTGTTATAAAGCATAGGAGAGTTAATTTATGGATAATTCCAATCAAAACCCCGATGAAATTCCGACCATCGTGAACAAACCCAAGCGTTCGGGTGGCGTCTGGTGGCCCATGATCTTGATCCTCGCAGGAGTGATCCTCCTTATCCAAAACCTTCATTTGGCAAGTTTCTCATTTCACTGGTGGGCGTTATTTATTTTCATCCCCGTTTTCGCGTCCTTGAATTCAGCATGGAAAGAATTCAGGCAGACAAATCGATTCAACGCGTCAGTACGCAGCAATTTCGGTTCTGCAGTTGTGATCGGTACAGCCGCAGTGATCCTGATGTTTGGGATGGATTGGTCCCGCTTCTGGCCTTTAATGGTGATGGCGGGTGGCTTCAGTATTTTCCTGAGCGGATTATATACTCCTGTA
>CAYWCH010000003.1:0-28027 GCA_964456715.1 uncultured Anaerolinea sp.
CCCAAAATGTCAGCTCCACCTGACGGCGTTTGGCTGATTCTGCCACGATGAGGTTGGCTACCGAACCAAGCAGGGTGAGGTTACCTGCCAGCGTGGAGGACGCAGCCAGGGTCAGCCAACCGGCTATTGGTTGAGTCATGGAAGCCACCAGTGGTTTCAACAACAAAACAGCGGGGACATTGGACACCAGGTTGCTCAAAGCAGTTGTCATCAGGCTTAAGTTCAGGGCATTTTCTTTTCCGGCAATATAGAAACTGTTCAATAGCATCGAGGTGACCTGATTTTTGTCGAGAGACCCGGTCAGGATAAACAGGGCGGAGAAGAAAACCAGGATACCCCAATCGATGCCGGCAAAGATCTTCTCAGGATTGGTTCGCCGCGTAACCAGAAGAACACTGGCGGCCAGGAAGGATGCCAGGGCAACCGGCACGCCAGCCAAAAATGCAATCAACATTCCGGCGACAACTGCCAGTGATTTGATCAGCAGTGGCTTGTAGTAACTTACCTTATGGGTGGGGGGAATGACGAAGTAATTCGTTGTTGAAAATTCGCGTCGATACATCAATATGATCACCACCCAGGCAATGCCCAGGCAGAGCAGCGAAATTGGAGCCAGCGCGCCAAGGAATTGAGTGTAGCTGATGCCGGAAGCCGAACCGATGATCATGTTCTGAGGGTTCCCAGTCAGTGTAGCCACCGAACCGATATTGGCAGAGGTGGCTAACGCGATCAAATAGGGGATGGGATCGCGGTCAATGGCGAGCAGTAATTCCAAAAGGAAGGGAGTGAACATGATACAAACGGTGTCGTTAAGGAACAGGGCACTCATCACACCCACCACGACAATCTCGATTGCCAGAAACACGCGCGATTTCCTGGTGAGGCGGAGCAGGTAAACCCCTGTTAACTTGAAGAAACCTGCCAGACGCAAATTGGCATTGATGATCATCATGCTGAAGAGCAGGATAAGTGTATCAATATCCAGAAATGCGGGGATATCCGCCAGGTTGATCTGACGGAAAAGAAGCAGCAATCCTGCACCCAAAAGCGCAATTATCGTGCGATTGGTGCGTAATTTTGGGATGAAACCAAACGCCACGCCCACATAAGTGAGCATCACGATGATAAGGGTGATGGTTTGGTTGTTCATGAGATGAAGATCTGTTCCAATTTGAAGGATGAGTGGACTGGTTTAAATTTCCACCGTAAAGTTCTGGTAGTTATTCTTGCAGGGATTGCCCCAGGCCACGATCATCTGGTGGGCGGTGAGATCCATGATCATGCTGACGATCGTCTTTTCACGATCGCGCGGATCAAGAACATGTATCGAATGGTTGCAGATCGAATCTGGATAGTTTACATGATCCTGCAGGATCGATTGTAGTGATTGTATGGTGTGTTTTGGGTTTTGCCTCAGCAGCCGTAATGCCCTGAAGTATCGCACCCGGGTGTGGATCAATTCATCTGACTCGCTCTCGATGGCTTCCATTTTGGGCGAGAGATAGTTATTAGTATGCGCCAGACAACCTTCTTCACCGTAAATGATATCGAAATTGCGGGCGGATACCTCCACGTTATAAAGTTCGCCGCTTTCATGTGCGATCAAATGACTGTAAGCAGCCGCGCGTAAGGGAACAATGGCGTGACCGAAGGCCTGCCCGATCGTTCTGGAACCCAGCACAGCTCTGGAAACGATGACCCGCGGAATACCGATCCGGGTATCTGAAGGGTAAACCGTGTCGCAGCATTGAGCGATGCCGTCTGCATTAAAACCGACATTGGGCAATAGCCCCCCGTAACTCATGCCCACGAAAGGCGGTTCGTCATCCGCTTCGACCTGGACGATGTAAACATCCGGTTCATCGTCAGGCAGCCAGTCCTCGTTATGGGCGACCAGCACGTGACCATCAGCGGTATGTGTTTCGTTCACCGCCAGGCTGGTGCACTTGGTCAGGTGCAGCGCGTCGGTGGTGACAGCTTCGAGGCCATTGACGACAGCCAGCTCAGTGAAATTTACGTTGGCTCCCTCTGCGATGCCCATTATCTCTTCGACATATTTGGGATATCGCTCCTGGGCAAAAGGCATATACTTGCGTGCCTGGATTTGTGCGCTATCCCATGTGAGCTGCAGATTATCAAAAGCCGATTCGATTAATTGGCGTGCGTTGGCAATGTTGTGCTCGATCAGCGGGCGAAGTTCTTCGCCAATCTGATTTCCGATCTCGTGGTGATTTCCTTTAACGATCAGAAATGGCGGGGGATTAGAGTGAATAACAGCGGTTGTATCAAGCATGGATTAACTATAAGCCTACCGGGGCGAAGGTGCAAGGGGAGTAAGGACCATTTAAATGAAAACCGCGCCTCAATGGAAGGCGCGGTTTATCATCCAATAGATTATTTCACCGAAAGTGCAAGGTTCCCCATGGCCATTTCTACGTAGATATGGATCGTATGATTACCGGACCCGGTGGTATAGGTACTGTTCTCGATTGTCCATGTACCTGAAAGGTCAACATTCGACAATCCACCGGTCACCTCAACGATGACTATCACATTATCCGGGACAATGATCTCGGTATTGCTCATACCGGATGATATATGAACATCCATATTTTTCTGCAGATCACCGCTAAAATCGAGGGTGTAATCACCGGCTCCACTTTCAAATGAGATGTCCGAAGTATTGGCATTACACAATCCGAGTAAATCCACCTGAGACGCGCCGGTTTTGTAAACAAGCCTCTGCATTTCGACTGGATTCAGTGATTCGAAGCGGACGACAGCCTTGCTGGCCCCATCGTTGATCTCGAGATTTGTAATGGAAAGTCCGGTCAGGTCGATGTCGCCGTCATACGCGCCTGCGGAAATCGATAGATCGATGGGGATCGAACCGAGCTTTAATTCCCAATTATTCTTGATGTCGTCATTGGGAATGCCGACATTGGTTGAATGCTCCTGAGAGATCAATACTCCGTCTGATTTGACAGAAACTTTTGGTTCCCATGAAGCAACATTGTAAGAAATCGTTCCTTCAACCAATTTGTCAGCTCCCGCAGTGATCGTGAGCCGTCCGGCGCCCATATCAATTTGCACAGCAGCTTCGCTGACATTGGCAGGAATGGATTGTGATACTTCGTAAACCTTTGTTGCGGTCGTCTCGATTGTGGGGACGTTCACGGTCAATGAACACCCCAACAGGATGAAGGCAACGGCAGCGATGGAGAATAATCGGATAGCTTTCATAAATAAGAACTCCATAATCCAACTTCAAAAAACTATCTATTTCTTGGATTTGCTTTCCTGCGGAATATCATTGCTGACAGGGACAACAGGCTGAACCTGAGCGACAGGTGCAGTTGTGGACACAGGCATGGGGGGTGTATTCAGTACTGCCTGTGCGACCTTGTTGGCATATTTGGATGAGCCAAACCGGCTGGATACGACGGCACCAAGGCCGATCACAACCAGGATCAACGAGATCATGAAGGTGAATAGCCAACCAACGATGGGGATCAAACCCAGGCATCCGACAACAAGGCCAATTAAGAGTGTTCCGATTCCACTTGAGAAGGGAATCGCCCACTCAGAATGGAACATCCCAGCCACACGGGCACCCAGAACGTTCCCCACCGCGATCCATCCATACAGGATCGCCATTGCGAAAACGATACCTGCTAGGAAAGTAACAGGAATTAAAATGATTGTGAGGGTAATCAAGATCATGGCAATAGGAGCACAGAAAATGGTTACCAGACCGACGCCGGCAGTTACCAGCGGTTCTTTCACGATGGTATCGCTTACTCGTTTTGTTTGATCAGGCAGGAAGAGCCCTACGATTACAGCCAGCACAGCCAACCCGAGGGATTCCAGACAAATGGTCAGGAAACGGGCGAGATAATTGCCACCTGATAATGGTGAAAACTTCCAGGGAGTCGATTCACCGAAATTCCATTCGGATGGCGATTGCTCGGTGATTTTTCCGGCGACTTCGGCCAGAGGAGATTGTTTGAGTGATCCACCGGTGGAAACGATATCACCTTTCAGAATAGCGGTGTCTTCCAATGTTGCCGCTCCGCCGATGATGACCATATTCCCATTCATGGTCCCCGCGCTGGTGAGGGTTCCGCCAATTAGTACGACATCACCTTTGACCTCGGCATTTTCGGCAATGGTTACAGTACCGCCGACCACGACCAGGTTTCCTTCCAGAATGTCACCGCTTTCCAGACGGAATGTATCTGCCATCACGAGCTTGTCACCCTGATAAACGGTGCTTGTATCTGGTTGCGGTGTTTGAGCAAACGCACTGGATGTGATCAGAAGACTGAGCACTAAAACGCATAAAACCGTAAATAGACGGAATTTAATTTTCATGAGATAAAATTGTTCCTTTCGTTGTGATTCTATAAAGCGATACAGCCCAAAAAACTGTTACCAGGCTGATTGCAAACGAGAGCAGCAAACCAAGACTGACCAGGAAACTGGTCGGAGCGGATTTCAGAATGCTGGTCAACATGATCCATAGCTGTGAAATGGTCTCGAACAACTGCGCGATACCGGTGACAAGCGATACAGCAATATTGATCCAGGAGGTGTGCGGCAGCAGGAAAACACCCAATGTGACGACGATCGCAAAAGCCGACGATATCAGACTGATCAGCAGGATCCTTGTTTGTTGTTGGGCTTGCTTTCGCTTTTTTTCCACGAGGGTTGTCTGCCATCGTTTTCCAAAATCAGCAGGGGCGTTGACAACGGGCATTGATTTCACTTCATGACGCGCCGCTCTCCACCCTTTTTCGAGTTTGGTACATTTCAAACAAATTTCCAAATGCGCAGACAACATCTTCCGATCGTCTGGCGAAAGTTTATGTTCGTCGAGGATCCAGGTTTCAAAGGGCTGGTGATTCATGTGTCCTCCTATCGCCTACAAATTTATATTCGCCTGACATCATCAATTCTGCCAGTTGTCGTCTGGAGCGATGAAGACGACTTTTTACAGCACTTACCGTTAAAGACAGCATTTTACTTATTTCTTCCTCCGAACAGTCATACCAGTATTTAAGGATCACTGTTGCTCTATCTTGAGGGTTAAGTTCGTTGATGAGTGTATGAAGCGCTTCCTTTTCCTGGTTTTGCCCCAACTCTTTTTCGGGGTTGGGGATCGTCGCATCCATCAAGTCGATATCAGGAAATTCATCCAGTTCAAAGATGGGCAACCTTTTTTTGCGTTGTTGATCGATGCAGTAATGCGCAGCGATGGAGAGGAGCCATGTGATAAACGATCGTTCCTGATCGTAGCGTTTCAGGTTCTGATACGCGCGCCAGAATGTTTCCTGCGCCGCATCTTCGGCTGCGGTTCCTTCACCAAGCATGCGATAGCAAAGGTTATATACCGGGTTCTGATACGTCTCTACCAATTTGGCAAACGCATCATCGTCACCGTTACGTGCCTTTTCCAACCATTCTTGATCAGGATTACCCACACGTTCCTCAGTGTTCATTTTGTCAACTATTAATACGGATAAAGTTCACGAAGGTTGCAAATCTCTGTTAATTGATTTGTTCATTGAAATTAATCTCTTCCTTGCCGGAAAGTGTTTCCTGGATTCGTGCCACAACGGTATCGAGGTGCTTGGATTTGTGCACAAAGTCAAGATCATCTGTTTTCAATGTTAAAACCGGGCTGAGATCGTATTGTTTGATCCAGTCTTCATAAAACGAATCGAGTAGAAGAAGATAATCCTTTGAAATCGAAGATTCCATCTCGCGGCCTCGGGAATTGATCCGTTTGATCAGCACATCCACGGGAGCTTTCAGGTAGATCAACAGGGAGGGAGTGGGGAGGTCTTTAACCACCAGATCAAAGACGCGTTTGTAAGTGAGGTAATCCCGCTCAGATATGTTGCCCATGGAATGAAGAGCTCTGACGAAGATGTAGGCATCTTCATAAATACTGCGATCGATGATGGCTGATTGCGAATCCTCGAACATTTCTAGGTGCTGCTCGGCACGGTGCCCGAGGAAGAAGATTTGCAGGTGGAAGGACCATTTTTTCATATCAGCGTAGAAATCGGGCAGGTACGGATTATCTGCCACTGATTCAAATGCTGTTTTATAGCCAAGTCGTTCCCCGATCCTTTCTGTGAGGGATGTTTTGCCGGACCCAATGTTGCCAGCAACCAGGATCATTCTTTTGGCCATGATGACTCCTTTAGATTATGAGAGTAAGTTAATTATAAGCGATTGACCAAGAAACCGTCTAAAGAAGTGATATAATTGTCCGTTGGTTGTTTCAACAATAAGCAGTGATCGTGCATGGGTTCAAATGCCTCGCCGGTTTCGGCGGGCTTTTTTTTGTTTTGTTCAGGAGTTTTTATGGTTTTGTCGTTTAATGAATTAGGCTTGCAGGAGCAATTTTTGCAGGCAGTCCAAAAAATGGGTTTTTCACAACCCACACCAATCCAACAGGAAGCCATCCCGGCGTTATTGTCGGGGAAAGATGTAATCGGACAGGCACAGACCGGCACAGGAAAGACGGCTGCGTTCATTCTTCCGATTTTACAAAATTTAGATAAAAGCAATCGCTCTGTACAGGCTTTGGTTTTGGCTCCGACTAGAGAGCTGGCCAAACAAGTGGCTGATGCGACTGAGCAACTGGCGCAAGAAACCAATTACAAAATCCTTGCTGTTTATGGCGGGCAATCTTACACTGTTCAGACTCGTGCAATAAACCGTGGGGTGCATGTGGTTGTCGGAACTCCCGGCCGGTTATTGGATCTGATCAGACAAAAGGTGCTTGATCTGAGTCAGGTTCACCACCTTGTTTTGGATGAAGCTGATGAAATGCTGGAAATGGGTTTCATCGACGACGTGGAATCGATCCTTAAAGAACTTTCAGATGAACGACAAATCGCTTTGTTTTCAGCCACCATGCCTGATGCTATTCGAAAATTAGCCAAACGCTATCTGCAGGAACCGCAGCGGATCAGTGTTAACCCGCAGCAGGTGACCGTGGCCGAGACCGAGCAACGTTTCTACCGTGTGCGTGAAGAAACCAAGCTGCCGGCTTTGATCCGTCTGCTTGAGGTGGAGGAGATCAATAGCTGCCTGATCTTTGTGCGAACCAAGGCGCGTTCTCAGGAATTGGCAGATCAACTAAGCGCGGTGGGTTATACCGCCGATGTCTTGAATGGTGATCTTAATCAGAACCGTCGTGAACAGGTGTTGGATCGTTTCAGACAACACAGTTTGAAATTTCTGGTGGCTACCGATGTGGCTGCCCGAGGTTTGGATATCGATGATGTCTCGCACGTGATCAATTATGATTTTGCTCAGGATGTGGAAGATTATGTGCATCGAATAGGCCGAACAGGACGTGCTGGCAAAACCGGTATTGCGATGACTTTCCTGACCCCGCGTGAGCGCAGTCGGCAAAAAGAAGTCATGGCCTATACCCACCAGCCGGGCATCGATTGCACGCTTCCGACTGCGGACGAAGTTCAGGCGCATCGAGATGAGCGTTTGATTTTGGAACTTTCAAAGCAACTGATCGTTGGAGTATCTCCTTCAGAGCGTCAGTTGGTTGAGAGACTTGGCGATCTTGGGTTGAATTCCATCGAAATTGCAGTAGCAGCCATTCGCCTGATGCGTTCGGGTGAGAGCAAGATCAAGAATATAGATCTGAGTGAACCCACCTACGAGTTAAAACATAAACGACTCGAGGAACGCCGTTCAAAAACTTCCTATCAGCGCGAAGAGACTCGTGATCGGGAAACGGGTTATTCTCATAAGCGCCGCAAATTCGAGACTCCCAAAGAAACTGGCATGGTCCGCCTCTGGATGAACCTCGGTGAACGTAATGGCATCCGACCAGGTGATGTTGTGGGAGCCATTGCGGGTGAGGTGGGAATCCCGGGCAAGGCCATTGGTGCAATCACTATTTTGGATGACCACAGCCTGGTGGATGTTTCTGAGCAACACGTCACCCGTGTTCTAAAAGAAAGCGCCGGGAAGTATCACCTCAAAGGTAAGTCCGTTATGCTGAGATTGGCGGATTAATTCGAAAGGATATACCGGGTCAGATTCTTGACCCGGTTTTTATTTCTTGTTCAGGAGTGATGAAGTTATAATACAAATCTCAATCCAAAACCAGATGAGGCAAAAATGAAGAATCGTAGGGGAATCACCATCGTCATATCAATGTTCATTTTATTGACCTTATGCAGCTGCGGATACGTTGAAATCGCCAAACAGATCGTTTTAAATCCGACATACACGCCGTACCCAACCTACACCGCTTATCCCACTTATACTGAAGTGGCCACTTCTACACAAGCCCTGGCACCAACGAAAACCCCAAAACCGACAAAAACACCCTTAGAAATGGCGATGCAGCATGGGCTGAGCCTGGGTGACCCCAATGCCAGTGTGACGGTGGTGGAATTTGCAGATTTCCAATGCCCCTATTGCCAGATGTACTACACAGATATCGAGCCCAGGATCATGCAACTGTACGTGAATACCAATAAGGTATATTACACTTACTCACCGATGGCGTTTTTGGGTCAGGAATCGGTCGATGCCGTCCTTGCCGCTTATTGCGCCAATGATCAAGGCAAATTCTGGGAGTATCGTGCCCAGTTATATGACCATCTGACCGGTGAGAATAACGGTTCCTACCACCGCGATAATTTGCTCAAGTTTGCAAAGAACTTGGATTTGGATATTTCTCTTTTCACCCAGTGCTTTGATTCTGAGCAACACCAACAGGACTTGAATGATGCGTTGGATTATGCCGACAGTGAGGGGATTAACCGCACGCCTTCGTTTTTAGTAAACGGCAGTGAAGTTTCTGCCAGTGGTTTGGAAGATGCCATTGAAGAAGCTTTGAACGGGTAGTTGGAACCTTGCCATACAGAGGATATGAACCGGTATAACCGATTCTTAACAATTACTGCGCGGAAAGGCAGATGGCGTATAATCTATTTATCGCTTTTATTTTATTTCAGGGGTTTTGCTATGAAAAAATATTCGTTTTTGATTATTGCTGCTGTAGTGATCATCCTTACGATCACCGGATGTGAGATGTTCTCTGCGCAGATGCCGGCTACACCTGTGCCGACTTACACTCCATATCCAACTTATACACCATACCCGACCAATACAGAAATTCCGACGATCGCTGTGACTGCTACAAAGTTCCCATCACAGACACCCAGACCGACGAATACTCGCGTCCCGGCCACCTCGGTTCCGGCCACATCGGCTCCAAAAGCACCAACGGCGACACCTGGAAAAGCACCGAAGCTTGACACAACCTTAAAAATCAAGAATCAATGCAATTTTCCCATTACGATTACCGCAACTGGTCCGACACCTTTCAAGATAACGGTTCAGCCGGGAACGCAGTCTGAGTTGACACTTGCCAAAGGAACATATACATACAAAACAGATATCGGTTATTCCGGTACCCTTGATTTGAACGTGGCTGTTTGGACCTGGACCTGGTGCTCATAATACAGCATTGATCCACGTGTATTATTAACCAAAAGGCCTCCAAATAATTTTGGAGGTCTTCGTTATTGAAATCCAGACTATTTCTTGTAAAATGCGGTGCCGATCATGCCTGCTCCGGCGTGAACGGAGAGACCGGGCGTGAACTCCACGAAGAGCATGTCTTTTGGGAGGTCCAGACGTTCCCTCAACAATTGCTGCAGGACGATAGCATCCGGTTCGTTGCAGATGTGGAAGATGCCGATGCGCTCGATCTTTTTTCCCTTGGCTGATTCGACAATGAGATTGACCAGACGCTCCATGGCGGCTTTACGGGTGCGCACCTTTTCGAGCACCTGCAGGGAGCCATCCTTCATGGTGAGGAGCGGACGGATATCCAGGGCACCGGCCATACCTGCGGAGAACTTGCTAACGCGGCCGCCCATGACGAGGTATTTGAGGGTATTGAAAGAAGCGAAGGTCGCCAGGTGGGGGATCATGTCGGTGCCGATCTTGATGGCTTCCTCATCGCTCGCACCCTTCTGTAAAGCTTCTGCGACTGCCAGGGCCACAAAACCCTGCCCGAGCGACATGTAAAGCGAATCGATGACGCTGATCTTCTTGCCCGGGAATTCAGCGGCCGCAAGGGTGGCTGATTCGAAGGTGCGGCTGGCTTTGCTGCTCACGCAAACGCAGATGATCGAGTCTGCGCCCTCGGCAAAGGCTTTGGTGAATGCTTGCACGAACGCGCCGGGTGATGGCGCAGCGGTGGTGGGCAGCTTGCCGGTGGCATCGATCTTCTCGAAGAGCAGCTTGTCATCGATATCGATGTTGGTGGCAAATGACTCTTCGCCAAACTGAATGGTGATTGGAACGATATCGATGTTGTACTGAGATGCCACTTCCAGAGAAAGGCTGCAGTCGCTGTCTGTGATCACTTTTGTTTTGGACATATTCACCTCGAAAAAAAGATAATTGCCTGTGGTTTAAAATCGATTATTGAGTTGTAGTCGGGTCGAACAGGCGTACGCCCATCCCGTCGAATGTGGATGAATGTGTGGTCACCAGGATGTGGTCGTGGATCATGGCTAGTGCGAGGGTCAATGAATCGAGCGGATCGGTGACCCGGGATTGGCTGTGGATCTTGGCTGAGAGTTCACCCCATTTCAAGGTGGCTTCGGCGGTGATCTCATTGATACGCCCGCTGAACCGGACCATGAGGTCATTCGTCAGCCAATCGTTCATCCTGGCTTTCTCTTTCGAGGAGTGCGCGCTTTCGATGCACTGTTTCAATTCAGCCAGGGTGCCAACGCTGATGTACAGCATCTCTTCGGGTTGGGAATCGATCCAATCCACCAACCGGGGATCAGGGGAGGGGGAGAGGAGATCGGCGATAATACAGGTATCCAAAAGATAGGTCATGAGGTTTTACCCCGGGGTACACGCAGATCGTTGCTGAGCAGGTCAATGCCCGTCAATGGAGAATCGTGGAAGAATGAGGACAGCTGTGATTGCGACTTTTGCAGCTTCTGGTAATCGCTGTAGGAGATGACAACGGCCACTTCCTCGCCTCGGCGGGTGATGATCTGCGCACCGCGTTTGAGGGCGCGGTTGACAACCTCGCTCAATTTGTTTTTGGCTTCCTGGAATTGCCAGCGTTCGAACATGAAACTCCTGTCTAGACTGTCTAGATACGAGTATATCGAAAAGAAAAACCTGAGTCAACATGACTTAGGTCACATTTGTTTTATCGGCAACGGCGCAGGCTGGATCTCTTTAGATATCGAAAGCCAATCAGGAAATGACTGATGATTGGCTTTGACCCGGCTCATGGACAAAGCGCGCAAAGATGACCGCAGCCAGGACGCGTATGACTGTGGACGCGATAAGGACGATGGTGAACCCCCAGAATTCAAAAAGGCCGCTGCCCACAGCGGAGCCAAGGGCGATGGCGATGAGCACGACCACTTGGTAAATGGCGGTGTAGCGCGGTACCTGGTCGGTGGGGACGGAAGCGAGCAGCAGGTTGAAGGAGACCAGGTTGAACACGCCCCATAAGACGCCGCTGAACGTGTTGATGACTGCCACCTGCCAGGCAGCGGTGACGAAGAGCCAGGCCATGGGCAAGACGGGGATGAAAATCATGCTGATCAACTGCAATTTGCGGTTGCTCATGCGGTCGGCCAGGGCGCCGATGCGCTTGGAGGTAAGCAGGCTGGCGAAAGTGCTGATGACGTTAAGCAGACCGATCGTGGCAGCGCTGAAATTGAGCACATTGACCATCTGCACATTGAAGAAGGGACCGGCAATGTAAATGGCAAAATTCCAAATGGCTGCGGTGGCGGTGAGGGCTACGAAATGCGGCTGGCCCTTGAACATGGCCGCCAGCTCACGCAAGTTGAAGCTGCGCCGGATTTTTGAAGGCGTGATGGTGACAGCGTCTTCATCGATGCGGGAAAAGGAGTACGATGAAGCCATGCCGATTACGAAAGCGGCTGCCAGGGCGATCTGATACCCCTTGACCGATGTAAAGAGGGTGATGAGTTTACCCGCCAGAAGGGTGGTGAGCATGCCTGTGATGCCCATGATAAAGTTTCGCGAGCCAAAGAAGCGACCGCGGCCCTCGATGGGGACGACGCTGTTGGTCAGGTCCATCCAGGCGGGATAGCCGGCGTAATTACTGGCGTCGCGCAGCACCGCGAAGGCGATGGCGATCCAGATGGCGGCGGAGCCCTTGAAAAGGATGGGCACGAACACGAGCATGAGGATGGCGAAGCGGCCGTTGATGCCGCAAGCCAGTGAGATCGGCTTCTTGCGCAGGCTGCGCTCGGCCAGCAGCGCTCCGGGCAGGAGGATGCAGGCGCTGACGATGCTGGTGATGGAACTCATCATGCCCACCTGGGCGCCGGTGGCACCGAGTGCGATGATGTAGAGGCTGACAAAGTTGAGTATGATGTTGTCACTGGCGGACGCGAAGAAACCGTTAAACCAGAACCAGTGCAGGTTACGCTGCTGCGGGTTGGTTAACGTGCGTCCCCAGGTGCCGCCGACGGTGAGGTCAGCCACCCAGGCCTTGAAGCGTGAAAAGATCACGGAAAAACTCACAATGCCGCCATTTATACACCCGATTGTTGGGTGAGGGAAGGTAAAGCGTGGTGACGAGAATTGCGAACGCAGTGCCGGGTGTGAAAAGTTGAGCTTCAAGACCGAATGGCAAAACCCGATTATCAGCGTCATACTGAGTGAAAAATTGCTATAATATTTACAAATCTCGCATTCATTAATAAAAATCCTTGCATCATAGACAACAACCATTGTCCCTGGCAGATAATGACTTTTCGCGACCACAGGACAGGGTTATGACCATCGTTGTAAAGAGTCTTTCAAAAACCTACCGGCAAGGAAATGAGGTCATTGAAGCAGTAAGAAATGTATCGTTGACGATCGACCAGGGGGAGTTCATCGTCTTGTTGGGGCCCAGTGGCGGCGGCAAATCAACATTCTTGAATCTTATCGGCGGCATCGACCGACCTACGAGTGGTTCGGTCAGGTATGACGGTTTCGCGCTTGAAAACGCGAGTGAAGACCAATTGACCTGCTTCCGCAGAGACCATATTGGTTTCGTTTTCCAGTTCTACAACCTGTTGACATCGCTCACCGCTCTTGAAAATGTGATGCTGCCCATGATGGCCAGACGGGAAAACCACGAGAAAACGCGTGACCAGGCCATCGCCATCTTGGAGCGGGTTGGCTTGAAGTCGCGGCTCAATCACATCCCGGCCAAGCTATCGGGTGGAGAACAGCAGCGGGTGGCGATCGCTCGTGCCATCATTTGCCGGCCGGAGCTGGTGATCGCGGATGAACCCACCGGCGATCTGGACTCTCAGACAACCCATGGCATCATCAACCTGCTGCATGAGTTGAACAGGGAAATGAACATCACTTTGCTGGTGGCCACGCATAACCTGGCCCTTTGCGAACGGGCAGGACGCGTACTTGAAATTCGGGATGGGGAGATCCATGCGTAATTTCCTGTGGCGAACCCGCGAAGCCGTCTGGTTTATGCTCCGCGATATGACGCGTGATGGTTGGCGCACGGCGATCACCACTTTGACCCTGTTCGTGTTCCTGTGCTGCTATTTCTGCCTGGCAGCGCTGGCAAGGGCAGCCAACGATTACGGCGCGCCGGCCGGGAACAAGAGCACGCTGCTGGTGATTTCGAAGAGCGTGCTCAACCCGGCCGACAGTGTGATCACCGAAGCCGATATGACGCCCATCAAAACACTGGGCCCGGACAAGGTCAAGGCGGTATCACCCTTGATCTACAAGTTGGTAAAGATCGACGATCTGCTCATCCAGATCCTCGGCGCCAGGCAGGAGGAATTTATTTCCGTTTTCAACCTGGAGCTGCGGGAGGGAAATTGGCCAAGCAGCCCGGAAGAGGTTGTTATCAGTGAGGATGCAGCGGCGCTGGCGAAATGGAAAATCGGAGAATCGATCTTCATCTACGGTAAACCCTTTCTCATCAGCGGGATCGTTTCTGCTCCCGGCACAAAAGCGTCGTCAGTGTGGATGCCCATGGAGACGGCGCATGACCTTTTCGACACCGGGCCGGTCTACCAGTTCGCCTGGGTGGCGCTGGCGGAGAAGGCTGACGGGGGCAAAATTCGCACGCTGCTGCAAAGCACGCCTGACCTTGGCGAACGCTTTGACGTGTTCTTTGTGGACGCCCTTTATCAGCAGTACGCCGAAGCGCTGGCGGGCATCCGGGATTTCAGCGTTGTGCTGGTGTTCTTCGCGCTGGCGATGGTGATGTTTGGCACTTACGGCTCAGTGTATCTCACCCTGTCGGAACGCAGCCGGGAGATTGCCATTCTGCGGGCGATCGGCTTTTCGTCCCATTCTTTGCGCGGACTGCTGATCTTGCGCCTGCTCATCCAGGCGGTCACCGCGTTCGCGGCGGCCTGGATATTTTCAGCGCTGCTGCTGAATCGCTTCAACACGGTCTCGCCGCTGACGATCAATTCGATCGACATGCCGGTGTTTGTCGACTGGCAGATCCTGTCACTGGGGTTGCTGCTGAGTGCAGTGTTTTGTATCGCCGGCGTGGTCATCCCCACCATCCGCATGAATTTTTCGACCGTTCATGAAAGCATCCAAAGGTAAACGATGAAAGGCGTGTTCCTGCTCGCATTGAAAGACCTCAAGCACGGGTGGGCGCTGGCGCTGGTGCTGGCGATCATGTTTGGCGTGACGTTTTCATCGTTTCTGGCACTCATCACTTATGAGCAGAGCCAAAAAAAAGAGTATGGCAACCTCAGCAGCAACTGGCTGGTGGTGGGCAGCAGCAACGGGTTTGGAGAAATCTACGGCAGCCGGTTGGGAACCGACATGGCAGCCAAATTGATCGAACTGGGTTACCCGGAGCCTGTTCCGGAGATCCGTGAGCTGATTGGCACCCGCGCCAGCAGATTGTTCATGCTGCGGGGTGTCTCACTTGATGATTATGCCCGGGTCACTCCTTTCAAGTTGAAGTCGGGGAGGGCGCTCAACGCGGAAGAACCCGGCCGTTATGCCATGGCTGGCGAGGTCGTGGCCCGCAACCGCGATCTGCAGGTAGGGAGCCCGATTGTTCTGAAGGGGCACAGGTTCACGATCGTGGGCATCTTCGAAACCGGCGGGCTGGAGGATAACCAGGTCTGGATCAGTCTTGAAGAAGCGCAAGATATGCTGGATTACGGCAGCGATGTTTCCATTTACTTGATTCCCGACAGCGGCACGATGCAAACCGGGGACCTGATCCGCGACGGTGTGTCGGTCTCACAGAAAGGCGAAAACGGCAAATTGATCGACCGCTCGGTGCAGGCGTTCTTTCGCTTCGTGGAACTGGTCGCCATCCTGGCGGGGATCGCCTGCGTGCTGACGATGACCAACCTGCTGTGGCGCCTGGCTTACCTGCACAGGCGGGAATTCGGTATCTTGAAGACGCTGGGATTCCGCCTGAACGCGTTCCTGCTCTATTTCTCCGTCCAGGCGGGCATCATCCTGGGAGTGGGCTTCTTGATCGGGCTGGCAGTGGCTTTTGGCGTGTTGTTCAAGCGCGGCAACCGTCTGACCGCGTTTGGCTACGGCCTGCCATTCATGTGGGATCCAGGCACGCTCGTCATCCTGGCTGGTGTGTTACTGGCTGTTTTTTGCGTGGGAGTGCTCGTGCCATTGTTGAACATCCGGCGCACGATCATCCCCGATCTTTTGGGCAGAAACTAGGTTTGAGAAGAAATGGAGGAAATGATGAAAAAGTTCGGAGTTAAAGAGTTTGCCATTGTCATTGTCATTATGTCAGTTTTGCTCGCCTGCAATTTTCCTTTCGTCTTTAATCCCAGCGATGCATCAACAGGCGAGGAGCAATCACGGGACGCTGAAACGAGCGAGCCGGGCGATGTGAAGACCGAGGAGAGCGGACCCGAGGGCACCCCGGATCCCCGGCCGGCGGGGATGCAGGAGGGGTTGGGCAATTACGACAGCTACCGGGTGCACATCTCGCTTAGTATAAGTGATTCAACCGGCAGGAAGAACGATTTCGAAGAAACCATGATCCGCGATGCGACTGCCGGAAACACCTACACTCGTACTGTGAATACCACACTTGATCCATCATCGAGTTCTGAGCCGAGCACGTCGGTCCAGGAAGCCTACAATGTGGGATTGGTCACTTGCTCAGGCAGCGATGAAAGCGGTTGGACTTATGAAGAGACATCCCAGCAGCAAAAGGATCTGACCGATATCTTCCAAGGGATGGTCGATATCATCCCGCAGATCGACAATCCGCAGTATGTGGGCGTGGAAACCGTCAACGGGGTGGAAGCCAACCATTTCACATTAATGGTGGAGGGAATCGATGCGAAGACCGGAGCAGTGACCACGATCAACGAGGGCCACTACTGGCTTTCGGTGGAGGTTGGTTCGATGGTGAAATACACGCTGATCCTCGAGGTGCACACCGGCGCAGAGGACAGCGACAATGACGAGTGGACCCGGCTGGAAGCGACCGAGGATATCACCGACATCAACGCGGTGACGGAAGTGATCGAACTCCCGGCGGGGTGCGTGAAGGAGTAACCTGACTGTGCAAAGTGCGTAGAACCGCCCTGGAGAATCCTCCGGGGCGGTTGCTTTATTCGTTTACAATAGCCGATCTTTTCCGCGAATGTGGGCGGATGAAGCCGAATGATGCTATGAGTGATCAATGGTTTCCACCTTTTACACGAATATCTCCACGGAGAATCCATTCGTGATAATTAGCGGCATCTGAAGAAGAGATTCTTGGTTACTTCGTGCTTCTGAAAAAACGGATGGCCAGGAGCACCTGGTAGACCATGAGCAGAATGCCGGCCGGCGCGGAGATGAGCATGGCCGTGGCGAATTTCTCGGGGATGAACGCGGAAATGAAGAAGAAGACCAGCATGACGCTGAATCCGATGAGGCCCAGCCAGCCGGCGGCTTTGCCGAACAATTTGCTGCGGATGAGCACAATGCCCATGATGACGCCGGCGGCTTGCGAGAACAGGAAGCCCAGGAAGGTGCCGGCAGAGAGATCGACGCCGGAAGCAAGCAGGGCGCGGGCAGCGGCCTCGAGGAGTGGCTTGTCGGCAGCGGAGGCGGTGGCGTATTGCGAAGCCAGGCTGAACATGGGGAAGATGGTATTGCTGGCAAAGTAGACAGCGGCGCCAATGAAGAAGAACACAGCCGCGAGAGCAGCGAAGGCGGGATCGGTTTCGCGGTGGGCGTGGAAGAGCGCGATGTAGACGGGGATGCCCAGGGTGAGGGTGATTAGGTTGAAGAGACCCAGGTTGCCCAAGGCAGCAAATGGATGGGCCGCGAGCAGGGCGAACCATTCGGTGACGGAGACGACGCTGTTGACGGTGGTTTCGCCCGCCGACATGGAAACGATGCTGTCAATGAGGCCGGTGACGGCGATGAGCAGGGCGGCCACGGCGGCCAGTTTGTAGAAGGGCTTCCATGCGGAAGCGGGTTGCAGGTTCGTGTTCATGTTTTCTCCTTGAAAGGCGGATTACGTTTGAGGCGGATGTATTAACGCCGATCAGAGGAAATAGTTACTGGTAATGCGAATGGACGCTGCTTCATTCTTCGCTGATGAGGTGAAAATTTGTCCACTAATTTCGCAATTATCACGAAGGGGCTGGGAGTATCCTCCACATCTTGTCATA
This sequence comes from uncultured Anaerolinea sp., assembly GCA_964456715.1. Classification (GTDB taxonomy): domain Bacteria; phylum Chloroflexota; class Anaerolineae; order Anaerolineales; family Anaerolineaceae; genus UBA6107. Next base: position 17,721 of record CAYWCH010000003.1, read on the forward strand.
GACGACCACGAATATCGTGAAGGCGAGGAGCAGGGCGAGCGCCCCCAGTGTGGCGTTGAGGAATGTGCCGGTGGTGTTCATGGCCGGATGGATCAGCGTGGTGACCAAAATGCTGCCGCGGGTGCGGTTATAGAGCCATACATATATGATGGAGAGAAACTGCAGCAGGATCCAGTCCACGATGGTATCTGAGACGCTGGTGGCCTGCATGCCCCCGAAGCGCATGGGTATGTGCCACAAGGCCCAGAGGACACCGATGATCAACGCGGCGGCGAGGGGACTGGTCCTGACCTGCAGACGGGGCAGGGCAAAACCGCGCCAGCCGGTTTCTTCTGAAAGCCCGCCGAAGATCGAGCCATACAGAAAGTACAGTGCCACCATTTCCAACAGGGTGAGCAGGGGGGTGGAGGTCCGGGTAAAGGGGATCACCGCCCCGAAGGCACGGCTGATCAGGTTGCCAAGCAGCCAGAGGGCCGGGATCAGGAACAGCGCCAGCAGATACCAGGCAAAGGAGCCCGGGGGTTTACGGAAGGAGCGGAGCAGATCACGGATGCCCGGTACACGCGAGAAGGTGAAGGCGGCGAACAGGGCGGGCAGCAGGGCGATGAGGATGCTGTTGATCACCAGTCCGGTGGTGAGCGCCATTTTTTCATAGCGGGTGTAATACAGGAAGATGATCCCCCCGGCAAGGACCCAGGCGATGATGAAGGCGAGCAGCGCGGGCCGGCGCCTGACGGAGAGGGGCCGCGGATTGAGCAGCGCGGAGAGCCCAATGCCCACCAGGGAGGGAGCGAAGACAGCCAGGGTGATAAACGGCGCGACCATCTTTTGGCCGGCCATGTAGAGCGGCTGGAAGATGTACAAGAGGGTCCAGGTGAGGGCGTAGGTCAGGACGAAGAACGCGATCACCGGGCGGCGTTTGATCAGGTCGGTCAGTTTGGCCATGAGACATCCTTCTTTTAACGGGACGGCTGAAGAGGAGCATCAATGACGCGGGTGGTAACCATGAAAATAGTACGCCTTTTGAGGAACGGAAGCAAGCAGCGCCGCGACTGAATAAATGATAGAGGTAACCCCGCCGGAGCGGTCCGGCGGGACGGGAGCGCGCCATCCAAAGGGACTACCGGAGTGGGGAGTTGTTGTCAAATGGCAGGGAATTGATTTGAACAATAATTCAAATCGATTCAATTCACCCCCTCAAGAACTGGGGCGCACCAATCGCGTGGTTGCGATAACTGCGGGAACGAATAAGAAACGAATACCTTGCATAACTAAGGCGTTACGAGAAATAGAAAAAATGTTCCATTAATCAATTATACAACAGGTGTCAAGTTGGATGTACGGAGGATTTTTGCATAAAAGGGTTCAAAAAAGGTGGTTCAATGAACGAACCCACCCTACTTGCTAATTAAAAATACATTCAATACAGATGATATATAATTAGGATTAGTCGGAAAAACAGGAGGGTGTGATGAATGATATTCAAATTGACCTAACGAGTTTAAGTTATACATTCCCAATAGATGGACACTCTCCTGAAATTCTTGCAGATTCGAAAATTCGAGAAATCCAGAATCGATTTTCGAATGAAAACACAAGAATCATCGTTGTAGGTCCCTCGGGGGCAGGAAAAACTACATTATTAAAGCAATTTGCTCAGAAGAATAAAAATTGTACATTTAGTTACTTTTTTACAGATAACTTTTGGAACTTAAGACCCACGATGTTCTTATCGAGTATCTGTAGGCAAATGGCTGAATTCTTGGGATTATCGAACTCCTTCAAAACTGAAACAAAAATCGATATAGATAAGCAAAAACAGATATTTGATAGTCTTTGTCTTCAAGTAATGAATCGTATATATAACACTGGAAATCCCTGTTATTTTGTAATAGATGGATTAGAACATGTTTTAACTGAAAAAGGGGATCAAAAGCTTATTGAAATTATTGCGTTATTAACAAATCCCAAAGGGTTGTATTATCTTGGAAGCGTTAACCCTACATCAAAAAGTGATATTCCATTCAATTTCACTCAAGATGAACCCAATAGCTTCTCATTAATTGAAACAAGTAAATACTTAGAAGCAATTAAGATTTCCGAAAAGGATGTAGAAAGGATTCAAGAGTGGGCAGGTGGAATGCCAGGCATGTTAATGCTTGCTCGAAAAATGGTTGTTGAGAATAACATAACCGTTGAGGAGATAGTTAATGGATCAAAAGTTTTAGAGCAGTTAATCGAAAAGCGTTGGGTTGCCAAAACAGCAGAAATGGATGAATTTGAAAAATCGGTTTTTGCCATTTTAGCTTTCTCGATTATCCCGCTTTCGACATGCGAGATTGCGTCAATTTTGGATGTAGACATAAACAAAGTCAGACAATTGCTTATCTCATCAGAAATCATTAAAAAAAATTCTGATGGATCTTTTGAATTTTATCTGGATTCTTATAAGAAATATGCAAAAGAAAAGTTTAGCAAAGTAAAAAAGGAATGCATCTCGAAAATTATAAAATACTATCAAGAAACAAAAAATGATGAGAAGGGGAAAATATTGATTCCCAGGTATTTTGGAATTGCTGAAGATTATGAGGCGTTAAAGAATTTGTTAACCCCTGAGTATTTATTGGAATTGGCGCTTGAAAGTAGAGATATTTCACTAGTTCAAAGAGATTTGCATGAATCGATCGATCTAGGAAAACGCAATCAAGATTTGGACATTATAAAATTTTGTTTAGCTGACTCCCAATTAAATGAAATTAACATTGAGATGATCGGTTTTAGTGAAGTGCTAGCACTGATTGCATTAAAAAAAATTGATGATGCTTTAGAATGTGCATATTCATCACCAATTATCACAACAAAGATTAGAATTCTAGCGCGTGTTTATAATGCTATGGAGAAAGAGGGAATAACAGTTTCACGAAAAGCGATTGATGAACTAGAAAACTTGGTGGATGAATTAGATTCTGATTCATCATCTACCGAGATGATAATAAATATTGCAGCTGATTTATTTCCGATTCTACCTGATTTAGCGACCCAGTTAGTGGACAAGAAAAAGGGGAACGAGAATGCCAAATCACCTCAAGAGTTATTTGTTTTAATGACATCTACGGAAACTGAAGGACCTGGTTTTGATTCGCTCTTGAGTAAAATATCAAACGAAAAAATCCATGATTTTGCAATTTCCCATTCACCTTGGTTATCGAAACTTTCCGCTGAAGAAATTATTTCAAAAACAGAGGCTTTACAGAACACAAAAGCCAAAGAGTATATGTTGAGACGCTGGTGTCTTGAAAATAGACAAAACAAGAATCTCACACTGGTGATTAACAAAGCATTAGATGTTATATCAGAAGATTCGAGTTATCATGTTTCGCTAAAGCATCTTCGTCAATTATCTAGTGTAGTTAAATTTGGTGAAACAGGAAAAATTCATTCTTTGGTTCAAAGATTTGAAATCCCATTATTTTTTAGCATTCAGTCACCGATTGAAGAAAGAATTCGATTAAAGCTTAACTTAGTAGAAGCAATTGCGAGAATTGATATTTATGAAAGTCAAAAAAGATTGAACTCAATACAAAAAGAAATTTTTGATTGTGCATTTGATTCTGATGTTAAGTGCCGCTGTCTAGCAAGCTTCTTAGTTACTCTGAGCAGAATTGATGTTGAGAATAAGAATGAAATTCAGAGAGTGACTAAAGAAATCCTCCAAGATGAATATTTATTGTTAATGAAGAACTCAGCATCTCAACTTGATGTCTCAAAAAGCATACTTCGTTCTGTTGCATTAGTCGATATACAATTAGCATTGACTTTTGCTGGTCTGCTTAATTTGTCAGAGCGTAGGGACTTAGGTATCCAAGAAGTATTAATCTCATTTTTATTTTCTGATGATTTATCTGATTTTGATTCAGTTATGCATTCAGGATTATCACAAATTATTGATAATAGAATTCGAGAGAAAACTGTTCTTCGGATTGTTGATTCATTGTCAAAAATAAAAACGATAAATATTGATGAAATATTAGATTGCTTATGCGAAATTATTGGAAAAGTTAATGATCCGGTTACAAAGGCAAAATGCTATTCAGCGGTTTTATTGAACCATCCAGCCATTTCAAATGCACAGAAAATTTTTGAAGAATTGCTCATTACTTGGCGCGATATCGATATCGCATGGATGAGAATCGAATGTGGATATGAAGTAGTTGATAGAATTGGTGATTATTACCCAGATGGTGCAGAACAACTATTCTTATTAACAAAGGATTATAGTGAAACTACAAGTTTATCAAATGAAACGCTAGGTTATTTATATTTTGAAACTATACGTAAGGCGGCCAAGTTTTACGGAAAATTGGGAAATTCAGTTGATGTACAAAATCAAAAAGGTGTTTTTCTCGAACTATTGGATAGAATTCCTTCCAATATGCTAAGGATACTCGCTTTAGGAACATTAAGCCTTTCATTGATACGAAACGGGTACAAAAAGGATGCTGATCAGATAATTCAGGAAAAAATTATCCCAGGCCTTCAAAACTGCGGTGATTCTCAACTTAAGGACTCAGTTATTTCGGATATTGCGATTGTTTTATTTGAATATAGTCCTGAAGAAGCAAAGAAATGGGTAGGAACTCTTCCATATTCATTAAGAAGTAATACGTGGGTGAAAATCATTATTCGTTTATTGACCCAATCCTACATTACTGATCAGTATGATGCTGATTCACAAATTACTGGTTTGAATATTCAGGTATCGAATCAAGTATTAAACATAATTTCAAATATCGATAAAGATTTCGATTTATATACTGCTGTAAAGATAGTATCAAATGCAATATCCGATCCAACTGCAAAGCTTGCTGAACAGTTAAAACTTGATCTACTTACCAGACTCGAAGAAATCGCAACTAAGAAATTACCTGATTACGAAAATATCATTCATAAAGGTTACTTAGTGCTTGTTCTTGGTGAGATTGAGAACGCAAAGTGGAAATCCGTAAAAATGCTTAAACCGAAGCTTAAAAAAAATTCTTCAAGAATTATTAGTATGTCAAAGGAAATTGATAATATCGCTGATAGGGTTCTAGTTGAGTGTGAGTTAGGTATTATTCTTCAAAGAACCTTGAATGAGGATTCTCTTGCTTTAGTTGATAATTCTTTGGATGAGGTTAAGCACATCCAGAATATCAGGGATCGTTTAGAAAGGATTGAAGAAATAGCTAAATGCTATGGAAAACTAAAAAACACAAATAAAGCTCGTGAATTATTTAAACTTGGTGAGGAGCTTTCACAATCACTTGATGTAATTGATCGTGATCAAATTCTCGCTTCAATTATTCAAGTTGCATCTGAATTTGATAAAGAGTTTGCCTCTGATCTTTCTGAAAAAATCGAGGACACATCGACCCAAATAAAAGTGGATTTGTCAAGAAAAGCAATAAACCTTTCGAAGTCACCTCAAAAGATTAGTTCCTTAACCCGAGAGGAAAAATCGATAGAGGTATTAAACAGAGCTGCAGAGAAAATGAACCAAATGATTGCCGGGGGAAAAAATGTTGCCATTCCAAAAACTGTATTAGTGGAGTGGCTACTCGCTATTCGAAATTCAAACTACTCAGAAAGTGAAGCTGTCATTGATTGGGTTATTACATCATGGCTTATTCAATCGCCGTCATCTGAAATCCAACACGTCTCAAAAGGTATTTTTTCATCGCTTACAGATTGTGCAAAATTACTAATCTTGTTAGGTGGTCAACTTTCTAAGCTCGCTTCCATTCCGGATGATCTCAAACCTAGTTTTCAGGGATATCCAGTAAATAAAAAATATTTTGAGGTAGGTGATGAAAGTTTAGCTAGAGAGTATATCAAGGAGTGGATTTCAATAAATGTCAAAAACGATATTCTAATTTGTGATCCATATTTTGGACCTGAGCAAATTTGGCTTTTGCAAGTTATTCCAAATGATGCAATTGTACGGATACTAACGACAACAAAAGGTTTTAACGAAAAGCAACGAAAGAATGAAGAATTATCTAATTGTGATGCTAAATCACTGATCTCTGCCCTTCGAGTAAAGTGTAAAGAGCGCATGAAAAACGCTTGGGAAGGGTTAAGTAAACAAAGCCCACCAAGGACTTTTGTGGTTGTGCATAATGCAATCTTTGAAAATGATGACCTGCATGATAGGTTCATTTTGACACAAAATTCTGGTATCTCTTTAGGAACTTCGATTAATGGTTTTGGTAAGAAAGGATTCTTCACAACAATTCTAAGCGCTGAAGATGTGTCATATATATATAAAAATTACATTACTCCAAGAATCCATATAGAAGATTTATTTTTCGATGTTATATATTTTGATCTAGAATAGTGAATTTTTCCCTATTTAATTAAAGAAATGTGACCTAGGAATATTTACTTAGGTAACTATTCATTAGTTTCGAATTGTAAAAATGGCAGTTAGAATTATTCGAGATTTCTCGCGAAATTTCTTCATTTAAATTTTACAATAAATTGACTTTGCCCATTTTCAAGCGAGGGGTTATTAATCTCTAGCAGGAATCAGTAATAAACTCACTCCCACTCCAGATATCTCCTGATCACTCTGTACCAGACGCGGGCGACGGCGTCGACGGCGTCAGCCAGGACGGCAACGCTCATGTTGGCGAAGGTCAGCGGCGCGCCGGCCGCGCTGAGGCTTTTGCGATCGATGGCGTAGCCCTCGGGCAGCCAGGCCCAGGCGGCCAGGTAGGAGCAGTGGGTGACGGCGAGCATGTAGTCGAGCACGTTGCCGGCGTCGCCGTAGGTGATGGTAAAGGCGCGCGCTGCCAGCTCCTTCTCGACGCGGTCGAGGATGCTGCCATCGAAGTCGGTGCTGGGGGCGTGCATGACCGCGCCGTACTGGTCGTAATAGAAGCGTTCGCGGCTCTCATCGACAGCGTAGTACTTCTTGACCTCGTTCCCCCAATAGTCCTCGGCAGCGCTGTGGACCTTGAAGCCGTGGGCGTCATGGCTGCGGGCGTCACAGTGCAGCGGCATGTGGGCGTCGGCGATGTAGTGGCTGAGCGCGAAGAGGAGCAGGGCGATGTGGTTGCCGGTGGGGGCGACGGGGGAGCCCTTGTCTTCGCAGTATTGGATCTTGAGGTTGTCGATGACGGCGTGGGCCAGGGCTTCGCAGCGTTCGGGCAGGTTGTTGTCCGCGTCGAAGTAGAAGAGGTTGGGGTCGATGTTCTGAGGGCGGGGGAGCTGCTGCAGCAGGGAGTTGGCGGGCAGGGGCACGCGTCCGGTCTCGCGGTAGGTGCCGTCCAGCGCGGTGGGGGCGTGCTTCATGATGTGGCTGGTGGCGTTGTCTTTGTAGACCGCGTCTGGGTACCAGGCGCCCTGGATGACGCCGTCTTTGTGCTGGTCAAAGAGTTCCACCAGGCGGGCGGCGGTCTGCCGTTCGTTGGGGTCGAGCCGGTCGCTCGACAGACGTTCGACCGCCTTGCAGGCGATCCAGGCGTGAGTGTATTGGTCCATATGATCCCCTTTGCAGAACATGTAACGCAGTAATGCTTGAGCGCTTTGCTATGTTAGTTGGGGGTTGCTTCGTCGCTAAGAACGCTCCTCGCAATGACAACTGGATGAACTAACACTCGCTGTAACCGCAGGTGTAGCACTTGCGGCAGCCCTCTTCATTGACGAGGGTAGCTTCGCCGCACTCAGGGCAGAGGTCTCCGATCTTGGGTGCCTGGACGGAGATGTCGGCCAGCGGGGCATCGAGGTCTTCTTCTTCGATGGCGGATGCCAGCGTGGTATTCTCATCCGTTTGTTTCATGGCATCCAGCAGCGGCGCTGAAGAGGTGCCGGAATGGGCTCTATCTTCGGCGGAGAGGCGGGCGGCGCGGTCATCGAGGTATTCCTCAAGGATCTGGGCGACGCCGTCGGGCAGGGAGCGCACGCGGTTGGGACCGAAGCCGAGCGAGCGTCCGCCGCCGATGCCGGCCATCTGGCGCGACAGGTCGGTGAGGCGCTGGGCGGGCTCGATGGGCGAGGAGAGGCGCAGGACGTAGCTGATGAGGCGTCCGATGGCCTCGGAGACGGAGGCGGTATCCGAGCCGGCCTTGGCGGTGTTGATGAAGACCTCGAAGGGCTGCACACTGCCGTTCTCGTTGATGGTGATGAAGGCTTTGCCGAGGGGGGTGTTGACCTCGTAGGTGCGGCCGATGAGGGAGCGCGGGCGCGGCTTGCGTGTTTCGGACCAGAGGTTGTACTGGCCGGATTCGTCCGCGGAGGGGGCTTCTTCGGTGCCGGAGGATTTCTTCTTCGCGGTGGCCTGGGTCTCGAGCACGACCTTGTCGCGCGAACCGGTGACGTAGACGGTGATGCCCTTGCAGCCGAGTTCCCAGGCAGACATGTAAACCGAGGCCACGTCGTCTTCGGTGGCGGTCTCGGGGAAGTTGACGGTCTTGGAGAGCGAGTTGTCGACGAAAGCCTGCAGCACGGCCTGCATGCGCACGTGCTCCTCGGCAGCGATATCCTGGCTGACGACGAAGATATCCTTCACGTGGGCGGGGACGTTGTTGCACTTCTGGCAGGTGCCCTCGCGCATGACCTGCGCGAAGATCTCCTGGCGGGTGGCGTCATCGTAACCTTCGTTGATCAGGGCTTGTTCGAAGGCGGGGGAGGCGTAGGTGAGCTGCAGGTCTTCGCCCTTGTCGTTGACATGGCGCACATAAGCCAGGGCGAAAACGGGCTCGCAGCCGTAGCCCTCACAGCCGGCAATTGTGGCAATGGTGCCGGTGGGGGCCACGGTGGTCTGGGCGGCGTTGCGGATGCCGTATTCCATGATGCCGGAGGTGATGTCGGCCCAATCGATGTAGGGGCGTCCCCAGTCCTGTTGATTCTCGATGAGTCCTTTGGGCGGGGACCAGAGCAGGTTGGTGGGATCGTAGATGCTGCCGCGGATGGCGGGGAAGGGTCCGCGCTCGCGCGAAAGTTCGATGCTGGTCTGCATTGAGGTGTAGCGCACGAACTCCATCACCTGCGAGGCGAAATCCTCGCCGGCTGGGGAGCCGTAGCGGACGCCGACGTGGTACATCAGGTCTGCCAGGCCCATGATGCCGAGTCCGATGCGGCGGGCGCGCAGGGCGGCTTCTTTGAGCTGAGGCACGGCGGGGACGTAGGCGTTGGCGTCGACGACGTCATCCAGGAAGCGGGTGGCAAGCTGGACCGATTCGCGCAGCGCCTCCCAATCCACGGTGTTGTCAGGTCCGAGGTGCTCGGCCAGGTTGATGGAGCCGAGGCAGCAGTTCTCGTAGGGTCCGAGCCACTGTTCGCCGCAGGGGTTGGTGGCTTCGAGCGGGTAGAGGTGCGGAACGGGGTTGGAGCGGTTGGCGGCATCGAGGAAGAGCACGCCGGGTTCGCCGTTGTGGTGAGCCTGTTTGACGATCTTCTCGAAGAGGTCGCGGGCGCGCAGGGTCTTGTGGTTCTTGAAAGGGATACCGGCGGCTTCAGCCTGTTCGAAGGTGCCCTTGAAGCCCTTGGCGCGCTGGTCGCTGACGTCGGGGAAGCGCAGGGTCCAGTCGCCGTCATCGCGGACGGCGTTCATGAAGGCATCGGTGATGCCAACGGAAATGTTGAAGTTGGTGATCTGGTTCTCGTTGGTCTTGCAGGAGACGAAATCCTCAATGTCCGGATGGTCCACGCGCAGAACGGCCATGTTGGCGCCGCGGCGCGTTCCGCCCTGGGCCACCTCACCGAAGGCGTTGTCGTAGACACGCAAGAAACCAACGGGTCCGGTGGCCTGGCCGGAAGAGGATTTGACGAAGCTGCCCTTTGGGCGCAGCCGGGAGAATGAGAAGCCGTTGCCGCCGCCGGTCTGCTGGATGAGGGCGGCATCGCGCAGGGTTTGGAAGATACCGGCGGGGTCGCGGCCCATGTCATCGACGATGGGGAGGACGAAGCAGGCGGCGAGCTGCCCCAGCGGGGTGCCGGCGCCGGTGAAGGTGGGCGAGTTGGGGAAGAAACGCTTGGTGGTGAGCAGCGTGTAGTATTTGCGGGTGAGATCATCCACGTCAGTGCCGCGGTCGGCTTCGACGGCGGCGATGTGGCTGGCGACGCGCCAGAACATCTCTTCAACGGATTCCACGGGTTGGCCATCCACCCCGTGGCGGACGTATCGTTTGAGCAGCACCTGTCGGGCGTTTTCGGTAAGATCGATCTTGGGTAAGTTCATTATCGGACTTTCTGTAAGCGGGCTTTCATCCAAAAATGAGGGTTGTGTTGACTGCGCGACCATGGGCAATGCTCCTTATGCAACT
>CAYWCH010000003.1:28037-29288 GCA_964456715.1 uncultured Anaerolinea sp.
TGGTCAATCTCTTCGCGGATGGATTCAAGGTCATTCAGGTGTAAGTAAACGATGGCAAAGCGGATGTAAGCGATCTGGTCGAGGCGTTTGAGTCCGTCCATCACCATGTCACCAATAATGCGTGAGGAGACTTCTTCACGCCCGAGTTTTTGCAGGGAATTTTCGATCTCGCCCACCAGGCGATCGATTTCGGAAGCGGAGACGGGGCGTTTGGAGCAGGACGCCCGGATGCCTTCGAGCAGTTTTTCGCGGCTGAACTCTTCGCGGGTGCCGTTGCGTTTGATGATCAGCGGGGTGGCCAGCACGGCCCGTTCATAAGTGGAGAAGCGCTGTCCGCAAGATTCGCATTCACGGCGGCGGCGTACGCCGCCACGGGAATCGTGGGTGGTATCAATCACGCGAGATTCGTCATTCTGGCAATACGGACAACGCAAAATTACACTCCCTGGTGAATTTCATTAAAAATGGCGCCTATGTGGCTGCGATGGTGATTTGGAAACGCAATCCCCCATATATAGGGGGACAGTCACGGATATGCCGTACATCTATGCCGTTAATCATAGCACAATTATTCGAGCGATTCAATAGAAGGGGTTATTCTTTAACCTTAAAAATGAAATGGGGGTTAATTTTGGGACAGGCCGTTAAATTGACGTAAAGGTCGAACTGGTCGTGTTTTATCCCCAATATGTGGCGGGGATAAGATGGAGGCTCAAAAAAAATGCCACGGAATACGGCTGGTATACGGAATGCTTAAATTTTCTTGATGGGAAGGGAGGGAGGGCGAGGAGCAAATATTTGTGATTGACCAAGTTAGTCAATTTGCATTTCAACTGGGGGTTGCTTCGGGCGCGAAGCGCCCTCGCAATGACATGGAGTGATGAAAGCTGGCGGGGACTGGCCGCCAGCTAAAGGGTGGAAGCAACAGGCATCGACCAACGATGGAGGGCGTGTTTCGATCTCCTGTAGTTCTTATGGAGAACAAGGATCAGACCATGACGCTGCCAACCAACGTTTTAATGATTACGTTCTTCCCAACCGCGCATGAAAGTGGGCAGATCGAGGTTCTTGGTGTCGATCTTGACAGATGGGAATTCCAAACCGATGGTTTGGTTCACACCGGCTTCCACTTCGACGTCGTCGGTGATGTAGGGTTTCTGCACAGCGCGGGTCTCTTCGAGGCGGGAGACAGGGCGCTGGAAGCTGCTCACGGAGCGCACACCCGCTTTATCGAAACCCGTGGCGATGACG
>CAYWCH010000004.1:0-1808 GCA_964456715.1 uncultured Anaerolinea sp.
TTTCATGTTTGGCGGAACGTAGTAGGCGTTGAGGATCTTGTGCTTTTCCAGCCCGGAGGTAATGACGTGAGCGCCGTGGTCACCCTGGAGGATGATGATGGGAGGTGTCTCGGAGTTCTTGACCAAATCGTCCACCAGCGCGAGCACGCGCTTGTTGGCGTAGCTGATCTGGTCCAGGTAGGGGGCGGTCATCTGGTCGTCAGGCGGATTGTAGGTGTACTTGAAGTTGCCGTTGGCATCGTAAACGAAGGGCTGGTGCGGCAGGTTGATGTGCGCATAGATCAGATAATTACCCTCCTTCTCGGGGAAGGTCGCGAGTTGATCGAACATGTAATTGGTCTGGTTGTACCAGAAACTGGCGTAACCCAGCACCTTGTCGCTCGTCTCTGAGATGAAGAGCCACTGCGGCAGGATGCTGTTGTGCACCGGATCCATGTAGTAGTACTCGAACAGGATGCGCAGCAGGGTGGTTTCGAAATACATGCGCGTGAACTGGGACTGCATCACGGTGTCTTTAATGCCGGCGTCTTTGAGGTAGTTCAGATAAATATCGGAGTTGTTGACGTCGTCTTCCGAAGAAAAGCCCTTACCCGTGACGAAGAGGTAGCCATAAGCGGCCAGGTCGGCGCGGATCTTGTTGTCTTTTAGACTGATCGAACCGGTATCGTCTTCGGAGCTGGGATTATCGACGTAGGAATAGTTCAAGGCCGAGGCGATCGAACCGACCGTGCTGTCGTAATTGGAATAGGCACACTCCGGAATGTAAAAGCCGCGCTCACGCAGCGCATCAATGAAGGCGGAATTGTCGAAGCCCATCGTGTCTTTCAATACATCCTGGCGCGAATAGGAATCGAGGATGATGTAGTAAATATCGGGCAGGCCGGCATTTTCAACAGCCAATGCGGGTTGCGCGGAGGCCTGCTGCGGTTCATCGCGGCTCACCTTCGACTCGAAGATCAGGATTTGCACGGCATTGAACAGGATCAGCGCCGTGAGGATGACGTTCAGCCAGGTCGTCACATCAACGGAGTATTTCTTAACGCGAATCGAAATGAATAATGCCAGCAGGAAAAGCACCGCGTAAACAGCAGCCAGTTTAAGGAATCCAAAGGAAGGCATGGCTGCCTTGACCAGGTTGTAGACGTGCCCATAGGAGAAAAAGAGGACAAAGAACAGACTGGACGCCAGGCTGGCCCGGTTGACCGAGCGGAAGATCAGCAGGCACAGCAGCCACACCGCAATTGCGAAGGCGGCCGAGATGCCGACGGATAACCAGACGTCTTTGGCATAGATCTGTGATTTGTTGCTATTCCAGAGAGCAATGATCGGGAATAATCCAAGGAAAAGTGCGTAAAAGGGGAAGTGAATGATTTTCTTGAACATAGTAAGCGAATTCTACACCCGTTCGACGAAGTTCCCTACCCACCTGACGGAATCCTCTTAAACTGCTCTTCGAGCCAGTTCTTCAGCTCTTCACAGGCCGGGAAGTGATCCCTCCAGTCGGATTGTTCGTAGAGTTTTTCGTGTCTGAAGGTGACCGTCTGCTCCATCCCGGCTGAAGCGGCGAACGCTCTCCGCCGGCAGCAACGGATCGGTCCCGCAGCCAGGAGAAATGCATGAACAGAGAACCATATGTTTTCTCATGCGGTTTATTTTGCACGATTTTCAGGTTTGGATTTACTGGATTACGGAGCCTGGTGTTCGGGCAGGTCCACGGTCTTGGTCAGTATCTTGCGTGGATCACGAACGGTGAAGGCGAGCAGCACAATGCTCACCACAGCGATCACCGCCGCGGTGACGAACATGGC
>CAYWCH010000004.1:1818-24493 GCA_964456715.1 uncultured Anaerolinea sp.
ATACCAGGGATGGTGTTGGCCAGACCGATGTAGGTGGGTCGGTTATCCGGGTCGGTGAACTCGTAGACGATCGAGATGCCGGAGATGAACGTGCCGGCACTAATGGCGCCGCGCAGGAAGAGGATGATATAGAACCAGAAGGGACTGGGCGCCAGGAAGGCCAGCACGAGTGAGAAGATGCTGATCAGGAAGCAGATCTCGAGGGTGAGCTTGTGCCCTTTATGGTCGGAAAGGAAGCCGAAGATGAGGTAGGCCAGGGTGGTCCCCACCTGGAGGGCGATGGTGAAGCCGCTGGCAGTGGAGTCGGTCATGTTCCAGGTCTTGACCGCGTACACCACCAGGAAGCCATTGGCCATGTTGCTGAGCGAGAAAACGATCTGCGCGATGAGGTACATCAGGAAGTTGCGGTCTTTACGCAGGATGCCCGGCAGCGAACGGAAATAATCGGCCTGCGAGGTGACCGGTTTATTGCTTTGAACGGCCGGTTCGCGCGACATCGAGATGAACAGCCAGGAAATGAAGATAAACAACGCAGCGATGGCAAAGGCGATCACGAAGCCGGTGGGGAAGGCGAATTTGGCCAGCACGAAGGGCACGGCCAAGGCGCCGAGGATGCCCGTGCCGTTGCCGAGGAAGTTGGAGATACCGAAGAAACGTCCGCGCCTGTCCGCGGGGATGAGCTTGGCGACCATGTCTTGCCAGCCCACACCGACAGTACCCGCGCCGAGGCAGTGCCAGCCGTAACAGGTGAGAAAGGCAGCCGCGGCCGCGATGGGGTGGTTGGTGGCCAGCAGAAAAGCCGTCGGCGCCAGCAGGATGATGGGCAAACGTTCCAGGAAAAAGCCGATTTTGACCGGGAAGACCTTCTTGATGGGGGCGCGCTGCACCGCGTTGGCGGTGAAAAGCTGCGGCAGCAGGTAACCGGCGGTGGCGAAGAACGGGATAAGACCGATGAGGATGGGATTGCTGGTGAAGTGACTGAGGTAGAGCGGCAGGATCACCGCAGACGAAATGAAGCTGGCGCCGAGCCAGAAACTGGCCCCGTCCAGCATGTTAACGGTGAAGTTCCAGCGGAAATTCTTTTCGATCTCTTGTTGTGCTTCTGAAGGCAGCAGGTTTTCGGCGTTGCTCATTGTCAGTTTTCCGGGTTGAACCCAAGGGCGTTCTGGGAACGCTCTCATTTTATCACCGGCAGGGAGAAAGGAAATGGAATTAATGATTAATTTATTGATTTCAAGGTATTATTTTTGCAGCAGGTAGGTATCAAAGAACTCGATCATTTTAGCTGCGTACTCGTCCGGGTGGGAGCTGAATTGCCCGCCGTGATAGGTTTCGGGGATCTCCCAGAGCGTTTTCGGCCCATCTGCCAACTCATATAAATAGCGGACGAACTTTCTGCCCCCGCCCTGACCTGTGTCAATGAAGAAGATCGGCCTTGGCGCGATTTGCGGCAGGATCTCGGGGATCCCCGCGGGAATGGGGACGCCGGACCACAAACTGACGCCTCTGCCGTCAACCCAGGAGATGAAATACGCGAATTTTTCTCTGCGTGTGACAGCCGGCGGCGCGTCGTCGATGGTGACATAACCCGGGTCATCGCACACGATCGCCCGAATATTGCTGTTTTCGGCGGCGAGGAGGAGGGCGATCTGCCCGCCGATGGAGAAGCCGAGAATGCCGATCCGGTCCGGGTTAACGTCCGAACGGGTGGACAGGAACTCCAACGCTGTATCGACGTCGCTTACGTCCTCCCAACCGAAGGCGCGCTTATCGCCGCCACTCTCGCCGTGACCGCGCAGGTCGTAGAGCAGCACGCCGTACCCGTGCTCCGCGAGCACATTGGCGCGCGACAGCATTTCCAAACGGTTGCTGCCATAACCGTGCAGCAGGATCACAGCGGCGCCATTTGTTGAGGGGATGTACCAGCCGGAGAGGTGGATATCGTCCTGCTCGTTGTACAGGTCCACCGCCTGGTAGGCACGCCCGTCCACAGCAGCGGGGAGATCCCCGACACTGCTGGGAGCAGGTTTGACGGTGTCATTGATATACGCGATCTCGACGAGGATGCAGGTCAACAAGAGCCCGCCCAGCAGGCCGAACCCGAGCAGGCGCAGCCAGTAGAGAAATCCACGTTTTTTTCGATGAGTTGGTGTCTCTTTTTTGGTCATTTTTGGATGTCCGGATTTAAATTACTGGAATAATTGTATTCAGCGCAGCGAGTGAATGCAATAGTGATAGCACACAAGAAAATTTCGCAATTCAGGTTACATTCGCGATATTAACGGTAAAGCACCTATGAAATTTTGAAGTGGGCTCGGACGAAGCGCGCCCGGATGTCTTTCAGTTCATCGAGGATGATACAATCCCCAACGTTATCGCTCCGGTTTTGATTTACTTTTACCCAACCAGTACGAAGCTCAGTATGCTTGCACCTCATGATTTCCATGCTGCTACCTGTCTTCGAAAACGGGGGATCTCCACTTAGGAGCTTTTGTGATTGTCCGGTTTTTGAGTTTTGACCGTTATTTAATAAAGGAGATATTCATGGCAAATAAACAAGTAGAGTCTTCGAAACCAGCCTATTCCAAACCGGATGATCTTGTTGTGCGGCGCGCCCTGGATGGCGAGGATAGTGCCCTTGCAGAAATCTATGACCATCATGTGACAGATATCTATCACTATATTTACAGCCGGGTGGGAAATCAAGCAGATGCCGAGGATCTTACCGCGCAGACGTTCATGTCTGTCGTTGAGGCGCTTCCATCTTACCGGCCGCGCGGAAAATTCATAGCCTGGATCTTTCAAATCGCGCGCAATAAAGTGATGGATTATTTCCGCGAGCAGAAGAAAACTCCCATGGAAATCCCCGTGGATTTTCCCAGTCAAATGGATACAGTCAACGAGATCATAACGCGTGAATCTTATGAAAGATTGGCAGATGTCATCCAGATGCTTGGAGTAAAAGAGCGCGAGTTGATCCGGCTTCGTTTTGCCGCACAGCTATCACTGGGTGAGATTGGCGCGCTGGTGGGACGCAGTGAGGATACCGTGCGAAAATCGATGAAGCGATTACTGCAAAAACTCAACAGACAAATGGAGGTGGAGAATGAATGATGAATCTATCTCAAAGATGGAAGAAAAAATGAAGACCACGGTGAAGTTCCCCGATCCATCCGCGGAGTTTAAATCGTCACTCAAGACACAATTCATTCGGCAGGGTATCAAGAATGCGCAAACCCGAAGCAAAGCACCCTCCCTGTCTAAAGGAAAGGGATTCATGAAACTGGTTCACACACGCCCGCTGGTTGCATCCTTGCTCGTCCTGATCATCCTTCTGTCTTTGACCGGCGTTGTATACGCGATCAGCCAGAAGCTGGGATATATCCCCGGTTTTGGCTTGGTCGACCAGAACGTGCCCGTCCGCACCGTAGCCGAACCGATCACTATCACGCGTGAGGGGGTAACGCTGAGCGTGGAACAGGTATGGGTGGACGCCAACCAGACCTCCATTCAGCTTTCGGTCGATGGATTGACATCTGATATGATCGCGACCGATGGCGGTGGCTGCATCGACCCGGCGAATCTGCGTTTTGGGGATACAGTTCTAGACCCGGTCCAACCGCAGGCCTTTCTACCCGGTGAATCGGGATACCAACTGACGATGATCTTCCCGACCATTCCGTCGAACGTAGACGATGTCATCATGACGATGCCGTGCGTGCTTCGTTCATTGCCGGGCAAGGCTCCTGAAAATTGGGAGGTAACGCTACACCTTGTTGCGCCTCCGCCCAATGCGATCTATCCGGTCACGGAAGTTCCCACACTTATACCTGAAACGCCGGGTGATCAAACACAAACGCCCGAGACCTCCGCTATCGATGGCATTTCCCTGGTGGTGGATAGATACGTAGCGCTCGATGACGGATATTTACTCTACCTCTCCATTCACTGGGAGGATACATACCTGGGCTGGGTTGAAATTCCCGCCCCGGAGGCTCTGCACGTGTTCGATGCCAGCGGGACGGAGATTGCCTACAACCTGGATCTCGAGGCCACCAGCGCCGCGAATTCAGGGGAGACACCCGGCCAGACCACCTTTGCGATCAAGATAGGGGACGTAACGTCGGTGGACACTTTGACGATCACGCTCGACTCAATCTATGCAAGCATGGGTACCGATGCGAGCTTCATCTTTGATCCTGGCGTGGACCCACAGCCCGGGCAGATCTGGACTCTCAACCAGGTAGTCGATGTTGGGAATGGCTTTTCGCTGAATGTGGTCCAGGTTAAGTATGACCTGACCGATGGTGTGCAGGCTTTCCTGAGTTTTGAAATGACGTCGGATACGGGAGTTGCCTATGCTATGGTGGTTGACATGGCGCATCCGAATACCATGGCGGCTGGAGGCGGCAATACCCCCTCTACGGGTCCCTTCAACACGGATATGTATTATCTCGAGCCCCTGCCAGATGGACCGCTCACCGTGAGCATCATCAGCGTCTCAATCAACCTGCCTGGGCCTTGGCAAGTGGAATGGACGCCGGCTCCATGATCAAACACGGGAGATTTGTAAAAGTTTACAGTTCCATTGCATCAAGTCAATCGTTACCGGATGGTCATGGTGCAAGCAAATAACATTGTTTTTGGGACGTGCCAGAAAAGGTTGTTGAACAAGTAAAAAATCAAGGAGGTCTCTCGGTTAGGTCGAGCTTATCGCAGCGACAGACTAACGGGAGACCTTCACGGGGGTAAAAAAAAGTGGACATGATGCCGAAGATCGTGGCAAATGAATTAGAAAATGGTGAGGAGGGCGATCTGCCCGCCGATGGAGAAGACGAGGATGCAGGTCAACAAGAGACCGCCCAACAGGGGCAGACAGTAAAGGAATCCACTTTTTTTTCGAGGAGTTGGAGTCTCTTTGTTGTTCACATTTGGATGCCCGGGGATAAATTATTGGGTCAATTGTATTCAGCGAAGGCAGCGGCCGTAATTGTGATGATATAAAAAATTTCGCGAAATTAGCGGTAAAGCACTTAAGGAAAAATAGAGTGGGTCCAGATGGAGTCGCATTGTACCCGTCAGCGGAGAAACACGATCCCAGTGGAAATTTTCTCAACCCAAAATGAGGCAGATGAACTATGGTCGAGTTTTCCGATCAGGTATAAACCTTCGAAAGGTGGCTATAATGAAATGGTAAATCTTTCTTACAAAGTAGGCAATTCTCAGGTTTCTTTACAAGCAGGCTCTTTCTTCAAGGAAATGAGGTGGTATTTATGAAAAAGAACTCTGACGGATCTTATAACATCTACAGCCTGAATTCATTTGAATGGCAGCAATTCACTCAATTTAATCCATCACCAGAAACACTGGGGATAAAGATCAATCTCATGAATGATAACAGCCGAAAAATTATCATTAGTACATCTGAGTCTTTTAAAGTGATGAGATTTGAGGCAGCAGTAAGCGCGGCTCAGATAAAGATAGAGAATTAAGCATAACTGTGGCTGGTAGGTGGAAGTCGCGTAGTAACCTTATGGGATAAACCATCAGCAGGTCAGGGATACCAGATATAAGAATTCCAATCTTAGGTTGAGTGAGAATCTGCTAAATGGTCTTGCAATATTGGCATTCCAGGAAGGTTCTTGTTAAAAAAAGTGATTTATCTTAACTGATTAAAAATATTAAAATTTCGCTGCTTAATTCCAATATTTTAATAAAAAATCTGATAAGTTTTGTGTATTTTCATCAGCAATGTTTATTCCAGGCAGATTTATAAAATCGAGAGAGTTTTTTGGATTTGCGTGAGGAATAAGTTTATTTGCAAACTCTCTTAGGAAAACTGCATTTTCTTTTTGCCATTCATTATTTGGCCTTCCAATCTCTATAGCCCATTGAGCATGCAGGTAATTATCTAATTGTCCATATTCGGAAAAAAGGTTTTGTTCGATTGGCAAAAAATAACCAAAGATGATTTCTGGGGATAGTTTTTCTTTTTGTAGGTAGAATTTATAAGATTTGGTTAAGTCAACTCTTCCATGAAATTCATCCGAAATTGCTTTGAATAATTTTTCGGGTTTCCAATGTAGTTTCTCGAATGCATTTGAATAATTATATGATGCATTAGCATGCTTAATAATTACTTGCTCAAAGGTAAAACGCAACTCTAGTGCACAGTAAAAAATTCCAATATCCATTTCCGAATTGAGCCAATAAAAAGCTCTTTCTAAAAAACCTGCAGGAGTTAACTTTAGAAATCTTTGTTTAAAATTCAAAATCCCTCTATTTTGAAACTTTCTTATATTATTCCCCAATAATTTGAGTGGGCCCGGATGGAGTCGTGTAATACCCTTATGGGGTAAACCATCGACCGATCAAAAATACCATTAATTAGTGGGCCCGGATGGAGTCGAACCATCGACCAAGCGAAGATAATCATTATCCATTTGGATACAAGAAATACTGTCCAACATTTGAGTTATGGAGAACCATAGATATTAGTGAATAAGGCCCTGTGATTTTAATTGCGTAATTAGTTTTGATTCAATTTGTAGAATATCAGGGAAGACGATTCGTTTTCCCCGTCGTGTCATGGATATTACTGAGTTTGCATTCTTAATTATGGTGTTCTCTGTTGGTTTATCTATCATAACGGGAGAGCTATTTATTGAATCAAGATATTCACTTGTGATGTAATCACTAGTTGCAGGACAAATATTTTGAATTAAGAATGCCTTTTCATATCCAAGTACATAGCCAAAAACAATAGTATCACACCTGCCGAGTCGAGCTATCTTATTGTTATAGATAGCTCTATACTTTGTTGTTTTTGATGATATTGGCACAAGCCAATAAATCAAAGATGTGGAATCAGGGATTGCATAGAAACAAGGGCGACCATGGCGAGATCCAGTAATAACCCCTTTATTCCCCATTAGATAAGGATCAGGAAAGTCTATGAAATATTGATCTTTAAGAAAATAAAAATGGCCGATATCCATCTGCATGACCCCTTGTTGTTAAAGTTTAGGCTCCATCCAAAAAGGATAGAGCCTCTTTCATTTGTACTCGACCTTTTTTCCGTTGCATATCGAGAAGCAACTTACATTTGTGCTCGACCTTTTTTTAGTTGCATATCGAGAAGCAACTCACATTTGAAGATAGTCATCTATCTTCATCCATTAGTATAGAACAATGTGGTACAAAAGTCAATGAGTGAATATCTAGTGTGCAAATCAAATCAAGTTTTATTTTATCTCTGAACTTGTAGTTTTCAAGCCTTTAGATATTCTAGCAGGTAAAACAAATAAAAATTGGCCTAACGCTAAAGTAAATTCGATACAATTCTCAGCATCAGTAATTACTGGTAATGGGATTTCTTCATCATCATGACGTTGTTCGTTTGAATCAAGTCTCACCTTATGTGCCCATTGACTCATTTCTTCAGTTATTTTATGGTCGTCTTTTGCTTTCTCAATCCTTGAATATAAATTGCCTTCTTTATATCCAATATTTTTCATCATTGCATCAACTGAACTTGCACAAAGCATTATTGAGCCAGAAGGAGAAAACTTGCTTTCAATGGCTTGCCTTAAGAACTCTAATGCCCGTGGTGGTATTGATTCATCAAGTTGCTCGTTTTGTCCAGGAAGCATACTGGTATATTCTGAAGTATTAGGTATTGTTTCAAGAAGAACAGCTCCACCACATGTTCCACATTGGAAAATCTGCCAACTTCTCTTTGCGCCATTGGAAATTGTAGTCGTGAAACTAGTAGCTCTAAACATATTAGGCAGGCGCACAGAACAATAAGGGCACCGATCTATTAGTAAAGCATTTCCATTTATTGAACTCATATCCCTCCTTCACAGATATATAAAATGCTAGTGAAATTTTTTTACTTTCAAAACACAAGGTTACAAAAAGTTTACATATTGCAAAATTAATTACTATGTTCTATTGATCTTCTTCAGGAATCTCATCTTCATATTTTTCAGGATTGATTGCCCGATCATATTCTTCTTCAAATCTATCTGCTAACACTTTTAGAATATCTATGGTTAATTGACAATCTCCAAAATATTCGATATTGGTTAGGATTTCAAGGCCTTTTTGTTGGAAAGGTGATTTTACATCCATGACCAAATCCTTTAAAAGTGATTTGGGGAAAAAGTAGGAAATTGGTTTATCTAAGACGATCGCTAAAACCAATAAGGTTTGAATGCTGATATCCGATTTTCCGTTTTCAATTTCAGAAATTGTTGCCGATCTCCGATTGATGTTTTCGGCCAATTGAGATTGACTCCAACCTTTATCTTCTCGGGCCTCTCGAATATGCTCACCAAGCAGTTTAGTAAACTCATTTGGGGTTTTTAATTCGTTGGCCTTAAGCCTTTGAATGTAATCAATTGATTCGGTGTGATTCATTTTATTGTTATTTGATGGTCCCATATAAGCCTCAGATACTTGACAAACACTACGATTAGTCGTAATATATTTGTGTATTTCTTACGGGCAACCGTAGGAAAAGATCTTTTAATCATCATACATTCGAAGTGTAGAAATGGCAAGTCATTTTGAATCATCGCTCCTTTTATTCACTGCAAGCAAAGCGGCGCAGTCACAGGGAGCGAAGCGACCTTGACGGCGCGCTGCTTGCAGTAACCTGAAAAGGCGATGATGAGAAAATCCGGGCAACCGGAAAACCCCCGTACTGTAATACGGGGGTGCAAAATACAGAGGTTTATTTATGGATGCTTTTATAACAATTGATACCATGTACCTTTTCGTTAATTATCCTAAAAGGGATGTGTTTGACTATTGGTATAAGTTTGTTAAAGACAGAGATTCAAGGATAGTGAAGCAGGGGATAGTTGTTGATGACTATGTCGTCAAAGGTGGATCAAGTGGTTACAAGGTAAGTGTCTGGCAGCACGATGCTCGAGTATTCCTGACAGATCAGGTTGATGAGAAGTGTGGAGAGGGCAAGGGAATGGGTGCATGGGTTCAACTTGGCCCAAAATTCCTGCTTGCTAGTATTAATAACTTGCATGATGCTGTCAGAGAATTTTTGATTGGTGTTGGAATAACCAAAGATATTTATCAGATCAACATAACCCGGATTGATCTTGCTGTCGATCTCCTGGGCGTTGTAATGAAAGATCAGGTTATCCAATTTTGGCAAACCGGTTGGGTTGGTCGATCAAAGATTTCTGCCATTTTATCCAACTCAAGATCAGGTGATCTTGAGACATTAAACATAGGGTCTCGTAGATCGCCAATTTTCCTGCGTATTTATGATAAGGTGGCTCAATCAGCCAAAGAGGGTGATTATGCCTACTGGAAAGACGTCTGGAAGGGTTTTGAAGGGCCTGTAACGCGTATTGAGTGGGAAGTAAAGCCGAAAGATGGAAATTTCTCTGATGATCTAAAAGACTTTAGTTTGTTCAATGGTTTCTCAATTCGTGAATTGGCAAATTATCTTTTAGATTGGGGGAGATTGTGTGTGCCTAGTCCAGATGATAGTAATCGTAATCGTTGGAAAGATTCCCCACTTTGGGAAGAATTGAGAGGGCTTGTTTTACTCTGGTGCGAAGAAGTTACATGGCCAACATCAAGATTTGGAAAAGAGTTTCATGGGGTTTCACCTGCTTATATAAAGTCAGTGAGCGGTACGATCTCCGGGGCGATGGCTCGATTAAGTGTAAAAGACCCTTCGATGTATGGTTTATTTGAAGGTCTTGAAGAACATGGTGAATCACTAGAGAAGATCAACTTTAAGGCTAAGAAAAAAGCTGAGATTTTCAAGCGATCATGAGTTTCTTTTGGTGTGGGGGTAACTGTGTGAGCAGGGGGCCCCACACGAAAGAAAGGAATGCGAATGGAAGATAATCCTGAAATTATCCGTAAAGGTCGGTTAGGCCGAGATCAAATTAACCGATTAGGGAAGCTGCTTGACATGATGTATACACCCGGTGAGCTTTCTGATGAAATAGGTTTCTCAAGACGCCAGGTATATCGAGTTTATCTACCTGCCGGTTGTCCTCATGTGCGTGATGGCTCAGGGCATCTTTGGATTAATGGAAAAGAATTCAAGAAGTGGGTAGGGGAGTTATACAAAAAGCATATTGTGGGTCAGAATGAAGCGTTTTGTCTGACATGTCGAAAGGCAGTAACAATGATTGACCCCAGGAAGATTCAAGGAAAAAAGCTTTTGTACTATCAGTGTAATTGTCCAAATTGTGGAAGGGTTTTATCCAAGATTATCACTTGCAGAAAAAGGGTAAATGATTAATCGTACGAATTGGGAGTTGGTTAGAAAGTATTTGGCCTATCGGAAAGAGGTTGATCAGGTCTCTGATAAAACCGTTAGGTTAGAAGAAGCATGGTTGAAATACTTTCTTTCATGGCTCGATGATAAAACAATTGACCTTGCTCCTGCTATTAGGCCTACATATCCTGAATACATTCAAAGGCTTGTTACCGAAGATGAAGGAAAACCATTTTCGCATGTTTATATGCGAAAGATCATCAGCTCTGCAAAAAGATTCTTAATGTGGTTGACAAAACAAAAACGGGGATATTTTCACAAAGTTAGTCAGGGATGGATTGATACCCTGAAACTTCCAAGGCTTCCTGATCAAAGAGAAGATCATGAAGCGGTTACGATTGAAGAAGTTAGAGCGATGGCTAAAGCTCCTGTTTATAGCATGCGTGATGAAAGAATCCGGGCTGCTGCTGTCCTCTGGTTTCTTTCGGGTATTAGGATTGGTGCATTTGTTACGCTTCCAATTAAAGCTGTAAATCTAAAGAATAATGAGATTTATCAATGGCCTGCTTTGGGGGTGCATACTAAATTTGGAAAAAGGGCAACTACATATTTATTAAATATTCCTGATCTGATTGAAGTTGTAAAGAAGTGGGATGAAAAGGTGAGGGCAAACCTTGATGAAGATAATTACTGGTTTGCTCCACTTTCACAGGAAACTGGATATTTTGATAGAACGATTAAAGATGCTGGGAGTTCGAGAGTATCACGGGCATATAAAGACCTCAAGGATTGGCTAGAACGGGTTGGTTTACCTTTTCACTCTCCACACAAATTTAGACATGGGTATGCCGTCTATGGGATAAAACATGCAACAACCTTAACGCAATTAAAAGCGATCAGTCAAAATATGATGCATTCCAGCGTTGCGATAACTGATGGAATTTATGGGGGGTTATCCTTCGATGATGTGAAACGGCAACTGGATTCATTAACAAGTGATAATTCAATAACTGGAGATCAAACCCAAGAGCTAATAAACCTTCTTGTTGGGAAGCTTAAAGAAAAAACACACTGAATTTCCAGTGTGTCTCTTATTTACAGTGCATAGACCTCATGGTCTAAAAGTGGGCCCGGATGGAGTCGAACCATCGACCAAGCGATTATGAGTCGCCTGCGCTAACCACTGCGCCACGGGCCCTGCTTTCTGCGAAATTATATCATAAGCTCAATCGCGGCAGGCAGGCTACGGGGCCACGCACTGCGGTGAATCTTCGAACTGTTGAGTCAGTTCCATGGGGCGGGCAAACGTGGACATGTAGGAGCGGTCTTCCAGAAGCGGCAGGTCGGTGCCGAAGTAGTTGTTGAACACGATCCTGAAGGTGTTGACCGGGGTGATGGTGGGGTACAACTGGTCCATGCCGGCGCCGGGAAGGTAGATGGCGTAGAGGTTCTTGAGCCGCACGTCCTGCAGCAGGCCGTGATCGCCCTCGATGATGATGATCGGCGGCTGCTCGGAGTCTTTGAGGATCTGGTCTATGATGGGAAGCATCTGCGCGTTGACGTATTCCACCTGGTTGATGTAACCGCGCGATTTATATGGCTCGCCGGGCATGTAGATGTTCGGATAATACGAATTATCGGGGTTGATCGAGCCGTCGGGCATGAAGATGAAGGGGTGATGCGGCACTTCCACGTGCACGTAAACGAACTTGGGTCCTTCCACGTCCGCGGCCACGGCAGGCAGCTCTTTAAAGATGTTCTGAACTCTGGCTCTCTGGGAGTTGAAGGGGAACACCAGCTTTTTGAAGTAATGGTCCATGAAATCGGTCTGAGTGTCCATCACGAATAGAAAGGCGCTGTTTTCCAGGTAAAGGTACTCGAATTGTTCGATGTAGGGGGAGAAGAGCACGTTGTCGTTGCTCTTGTAATACACATCCGCGTCGGTCACGTCGGTGAAGATGTAACCCGTTTCGAAGGCAACGGTCTTGTAGCCCAGGGCGGCGAGGTCTTCGCGCACCTCGCTATGTAGCAGGACCTTATTGAACTTCGGCTCGCCCTGCGCGTTCACATGGGTCATGTCCAGACCAAGCGTCTCCAGGTAGTTCATGTTCAGGGTGGTGCTCAACGACAGGCGGGTGTATGCGTAATTGCTGCGCGAGCAATCCGCCACGTAGAAGCCACGCTGGCGCAGGTCGGCGATGAACTGGGAGTTATCGAAGCCGAAAGAGTCCTGCAAAACGTCCTGGCGGCCGTAACTGTCAAGGACGATGA
This sequence comes from uncultured Anaerolinea sp., assembly GCA_964456715.1. GTDB lineage: Bacteria > Chloroflexota > Anaerolineae > Anaerolineales > Anaerolineaceae > UBA6107. The sequence continues at coordinate 14,357 of CAYWCH010000004.1, forward strand.
AGTACACATCAGGGTTGGTTCCGGCGGTGAGGGTCAGGTTGGCGGCGTCAGAGGTGGGCTGGGGGGTGTTGGAAGAGGCAGACGCTGTCTGATTCGCGGATGGCTTTTTCGGGGTCAGCGCCGATTTTATATTCGGAGCGTAATAAGCCACCGACTGGATGAGCGGGATGGCCAGGGCGATGCCCAGAACGAGGTTGAGATACCCCGTCAATTTCTGCGGTTTCTTTGCCCGCGCGATGAAATAGATGGCAACCCCCAGGATCGCCAGACAGATCAGGATCAGTATGGAATGGTGACCCAGGAAGGAAAGCACGGTACTTTCGCGCAGCAGGGTCATCACCTGACCGTAGCTGGAGAACATCACCAGCAGGATCGTCGCCGTCATGGCCGCCTTGTCGCGGTTGCGGAAAATGGCCAGGTTGACGAGGTAGACAACCAGGGCGAAAACAAGCATGATCACGGCCAGGCGAACGGCCGAAATGGGTCTGATCTCGGCTTTGTTGGTGGCGAAGAGCGAAACCACGCTTGCCAGGGCAATAAAGAATGGATGCAGGGGCAGGCTCCTGCGTTGTTTTTGTTTCATTGAACAATCTCCGATAATTATTTGACTTGCATGAGTACTATTTTACTTCGTAGAACAGGCAGCGAAAGGGTCGTCCACCGGGCTGACGGCCAGCTTGTCTTCGTATTTTGAATAGAAGGCATCGTCCGGCAGCAGCGCCAGGTCAGCGTTGAAATAGTTGTTGAAAACGACCCTGAAGGTGTTCACCGGCGAGATGGAGGAATAGAGGTCCTCCCGGCCGGCCTCGGGCAGGTAAATGGCGTTGAGGATCAAATTGCGCTCGCCTACTTCCAATCCGTGGTCGCCCTGGATGATGATGATGGGCGGGGTTGTGGAGTTGGCCAGGATCTGGTCCACGATGGCCAGCATCTGTGAGTTCGCGAACTGCACCTGGTTGATGTAGCCTTTTTTCTCCAACTCAAGTTCGGGCATGTAAATGCCGGGGTAATAGCGATGATCCGGGTTGATGCTGCCATCCGGCATAAAAATGAAGGGATGGTGGGGAATATCGATGTGAGCGAAGACAAATTTGGGCTCGTCGATCATTGTGAGCGTGGGCAGCACCGAAAACACGTTCTCCACCCTCATCTTTAGACTGGTAAACGGAAACACCACCGGTGAGAAATAGTGATCCATGAAATCGGTCTGGGTATCCATGACGAACCGGAAAGCGCTGTTCTCCAGGAAAAGATACTCGAACGGTTCGATGTACTTGGAGAAGATCACGTTGGTGGGGCTTTTGTAGTAATAATCGGCGTCGGTCATTTCGGTGAAAACGTAGCCGGTTTCGAAGGCGACCGTCTTGTATCCGACCGCTTCCAGGTGGCGGCGCACGGAAGAGTTCAGTACGAGATCCTTCAGTTTGGACATATCCTGCGAATTGGCGGTGACGTCGATGCCCAGGTCCGGCAGGTAATTCAGACTCAATGAAGAACTTAACGAGAGCCGGGTATGAGCGTAATTGCTGCGGCTGCAATCGCCCACGAAAAATCCACGCTCGCGCAGCGCCTGGACGAAGGCTGAGTTGTCGAAACCGTAATCGTTGTAGAGCGCGTCCTGGCGGGTATAACTATCCAAGATGATGTAGTAGATGTCGGGTTGAGTTTCGGCGGAGAGCGTGTAAGTGGGATTATCCACGACTTCCTGGCTTGCCTGCGTTTTGGACGGCGAGGCGTTGCCAGTGTAATAGGCTGCGCACTGGAACAATGGGATGACCAGGGCGATTCCCATGATCACATTCAATGCCCAGGTGGATCTTTGAGGTTTCTTCATGCGGATGATGATGATAACCGCCGCCGCCAGCAGGACAAGGAAAAAGACCGCCAGGTAGCTGTGGTGAGCCAGGGGTTTCAACATTTTCGAGCCGTGCAGCAGGTCGTACAGGGAGCCATAAGTGACAAACAGGACCAGCAGCACCGTTGTCAGCAGGGCGGCTTTGTGTTTGTTGCGGAAGAGAACCAGCAGGACCAGAAAACCAACCAAGGCGACTACCAGCATGATCACGGCCAGACGGACCGCGGCAATGGGTCTGATCTCGGAGCGGTTGGTGGCAAGCAGCGAAACGACGCTTGCCAGCGCGAAAAGGAATGGATAGATCGGCAGGGTGGTTCTCTTCTTTGATTTCATAGAATGACTCCAGTAATCATTACCAGATCGGTTTCAAGGTTTTAGCGGTACTGACGGGGATGATGAAAGCGACAAGTCTACAGTGTTTGGCAAATATCGGGTGAATTATATATCCCTTCACGCTTTTTGGAGGGTAAGACCCTTCGCGCATTCCGGAGGGTGAAAAATGAACCCTCTGATACAGCAGAGGGTTCCTGATCGAGCCTTTGTTAATTCTTTGGAGTGCAAATTTCGTCAACTTTGAATAATTGCATGTTCCCCATCTGGTCCACATTTTCCACGCGCGAAATGCAGCCGGCCAGGAAGCCGCGGTAAGGGTCCGCTTCGAGCAGCATGTAGGCGTTCCCCCAGATGTATTGCATGCCCGTTCTCTTAAGGAAATCCAGAGCCGTGCCGTCTTGCATGCTCTGCAGGTAGAGGGCGCTGTTGATCAGACCGTCCATGTTCACGATCGTGCGGTCTTGGACGAAATAGCCATCCATGCCGCTGCCGGTCATGCCGATGACCGAACCGGCTGGTGTGACCGACTCCAGATACCTGACCTCGGCCAGGTAGGCCTCCTCCTGCCCAGCCGCCACGGTCAGTGGCACGGAATGAAGCACATAGGAGGTGCCCGCGAAGAGGAAATAGGCCGCCAGGGCGGCGGATGCAAACGGAAGCACTTTTTCAACAAGGGGAAGCTTCAACAACCACTCCACCAGAATATTGATCATAAACAAGGCAACGAGCAACACAAGCAGGCTTTCGGTGATCCAATACCAGCCGCGAATGGCCGTGTAGCCGTACTGGGTGTAGAAAGTGACCCGCAGGATGCTGCCGATGAGCAAGGCGGGGATCATCAGGTTGACAAGAAGGCTGCGGTTCTTTGATGGCGATTTGAGGACGAGGAAAGCCAGCAGGGCCACGATCAAACCACACACGATCAGATAGGTGATCTCATCACCGGCCGGGTGCTGCACGCCGAGCATCGAAACCAGCCATTTGGCGAATTCCTTCAACGGCCCGGTGACGCTGCTGAATGGGTTCATAGCCTTGCCGGCGCCAAAAATATCGTACAGGTTACGGATGTTCGTGTAGGGAGTGTTGTCGAACGTGCTCCAAAAATGCTTGACCCGGCCGCTGATGGGGGTGGCGGAAAGGAAGAAGAGCTTGTTGATGCCCACGTATGCCAGCAGGACGATCGCCGGCGGCAGCGCCACGAACAAACTGCGGCGGAAGAATTCGCCTATGTTCAACTTTTCGCGAGGCGATTCAGCTCTCTCTTTATCGAACCACCAGTGGGCGTAATGGTTAAGTAAAAGCAACCCGATTGTTGCCGCGGCATCCGCGAAGATGACCGGTTTGGAGAACCGCACCTGCCAGCCCATGGCGTTAATGGCGTACAGCAGCCCGATGAAAATGGCGGATACGGTCAACACCTGCCCGACGATGCCGAGGGCATGTTTGAGGTTCTTATGACCGCCGTGTTTGTAGGCCCCGACCAGCCACAGCAACAGCGGCTTGACGGCTAATGCAAGTATTAGCAGCGGGTAAACCAAATAATCCAGCACCACATCGGGCTTCATGGCGATGAGCACCATCCAGGCGAAGAAAGCCGATGCCGCGATGCTCAACAGGTCGATGAAAACAACGGGGCGGGGGAACTTGACGCGCAACACGTAGAAGAGGCAGATCACCACCACGTAAAAGGCGTTGTCCAGCCGGGCGAGGATGGCCAGCGCGGCCAGGACTCCAAGCTTCAGCAGGTCGGCTCTGGCGGGCTGGCTCCCTTCCATCATCTCCTGAACCTTCACCAGTAACCAGAGCAGGAAGAAGACGCTCAATCCGGTTTCCAAGCCGCGCATGGTGGTGACCTGGAAGATTGTGGGCAGAAGCGCCCAGGCAGCCGCAGCCGCGAAAGCCACGGCTTTTTGCAGATGTTTCGAGAGGAGCCGGAAGAGCAATAGCGCGGAGCCTGCATTCAAGAGACTGGAAATCACAACGATGAGCCGCAGCGGAAGGATCAGGTTGATGCGGGTGAACCAGAAAGCCACCAGGCAGACGACCATCCAAAGCGGATGGAAGCCGTTGGTCGCGTTGATGCCGTCGAAGGTGAATCCGTGACCGGTGGTGGCGTTTTGGGCCACTTTGAAGTAATAGAAGGCGTCGTCCGTGGAAAACCAGTTAAGCAGGCTGTTTGCCGGGGCAAAACTGGCGAGCAGACTTGGAACGAAACCGCAGATGATTAAGATGATGATCAGTGCTTTGTCTATCCGGGATGGATTTCGAAACATATGGATCCCTCGAGTGCTTGGGTAAAGTGACCATATTATACAGTGGATATGGGGTCAGTTTCCTTCAAAACCGACGATAAACCTACGCTTCCCCTACTTTTAAATAAGAGGGCTTGACCTATTCCCAAGCGGCGGTATAATTCAACGACTGAATATTGGAGATGAATGAGCCTGGATAATTCCATCGAGCGAGACCTCGTCATCCTGGAAAACATCGAAAAAGACCCGGATACGACTCAAGCGGCCCTGGCATCAGGGCTTGAGGTGGCGGTAGGCACAGTCAACTGGCATTTGAAAAGACTGATCGAAAAGGGGTACGTAAAAGTCAGTCGTGCTGAACGCCGTAAACTCAAATACATCATTACACCCGAAGGCATCGCGCTGCGTACGCGCCTGACCTTGGATTACATCCAAAATTCCTTTAACCTTTACCGCCTGGTACGAAGGCGGGCCATTGCCGTTTTGGTGGACCTTCAGGAATCAGGGATCAACCAGGTGCGTATTGAAGGTGATGGGGATGTGGCGGAGATTTGCCGGCTGACCTGCCTGGAACAAAGCGTGCGGGTCACCAGCGATAGTGATGCTCCGTTGCTTTGCATTAACGGCTTAAGGGTATACATCGAATCGGAGGAAAAAGAATGACCGCAGCAAGCAATCCATTCTGGCAAGGCAAACGTGTCTGTGTTACCGGCGGCGCCGGTTTTCTGGGGTCTTTTGTGGTGACAAAACTGAATGAGCGGGGAGCCGATGTGTTCATCCCGAAGATCGAAGACTACGATCTGACGAAGATCGAATCCATCGATAAGATGCTGGACGAGTCAAAGCCGGACATCATCATTCATCTCGCCGCGCAGGTGGGCGGTATCGGAGCGAACCGCGAACACCCGGCTGAATTCTTTTACAACAACCTGATGATGGGTGTGCAGTTGATCCACGCTGCCTGGCAGCGCAAGGTGTCGAAGTTCGTGGCGCTGGGTACGATCTGCGCCTACCCAAAATTCACACCGATCCCGTTCAAGGAAGATGATCTTTGGGGCGGTTACCCCGAAGAGACGAACGCTCCGTACGGTCTGGCCAAGAAGATGCTGCTGGTCCAGTCACAGGCTTACCGGCAGCAATACGGCTACAACTCCATCTTTTTGATGCCGGTGAACCTCTACGGTCCGCGTGACAATTTCAATCCTGAATCCTCGCATGTCATCCCGGCTCTGATCCGAAAGTGTCTCGAAGCCAAGGCTGACGGGGCACCTTCGATCGAGGTCTGGGGTGACGGCTCACCAACCCGTGAATTCCTCTTCGTGGAAGACGCCGCAGAGGGTATTCTGTTGGCTACGGAAAAATACAACGGCTCCGAACCGGTCAACCTGGGTTCGGGCATGGAGATCAGCATCAAAGACCTGGTCACCCTGATCGCCAAATTATGCAAATACGAAGGTGAGATTGTCTGGAATAAAGACAAACCTAACGGTCAGCCGCGCCGCCGTCTGGACGTGAGCCGCGCCGAACGGGAGTTCGGCTTCAAGGCCCAGGTGGGTTTTGAAGAGGGGCTGCGCCGGACCATTGAATGGTACGAATCCACGATGAAAGTAAATTAGGGCTTATGACGACAACCGCTATTGAAACAAAGAAAAAAGTCGATGTGGTGACGATCCGTCCATCAAAGGGATGGGTTGGACTGCGTCTCCGTGATATCTGGCTTTACCGCGAACTGGTCTATTTCCTCACCTGGCGCGACTTGAAGGTGCGCTACAAACAGTCGGTGCTGGGTGTGCTCTGGGCGATCCTCAAGCCTTTCTTGAGCATGGTCGTGTTCAGTGTGTTGTTCGGTAAATTGGCCAAACTGCCCTCGGATGGCATTCCCTATCCACTGTTTTACTTTGTAGGCAACCTGCCTTGGGACCTGTTCAGCACATCGCTTTCGGTGGCAAGCAAATCAATGGTCACCAGCTCGAACATGGTCTCCAAGATCTACTTCCCGCGTCTGATCATCCCATTGTCATCGGTCATGGCCAGTGTGGTTGACTTTTTGATCAGTTTCGTCATTCTCATCGGGTTGATGATCTTCTATCAATATTCTCCAAATATCGGCGTTTTGTGGCTGCCGGTTTTGATTCTGCTGGCGCTGGTTACTGCCCTGGGTGTGGGATTCTGGACTTCAGCCCTGATGGTGCGTTATCGTGACTTTAACTACATTCTACCTTTTGTCACCCAGTTGTGGCTTTTCATCACGCCCGTGCTTTATTCCGCCAAGGTGATCCCCGAAAAATGGCTCTGGCTCTATTCATTGAACCCGATGACAGGCGTCATCGAGAGTTTCAGACACTGCCTGCTGGGCACCGATTTTTCGATTTCACCGATATTGATGGTGGTTTCAATTATGATTTCGGTCCTCATGTTCATCAGCGGATTGTTCTACTTCCGCCGCATGGAACGTGAGTTCGCAGATATGATCTAAAGGATGTCGAATGAGCAATATCGCAGTTCGAGTCGATGACATCGGCAAAGAATACAACATATTCAAGGAAAACATCAAATACGCCACCCTGCGAGACAAGATCGTCAACACGATCAAATCGCCGGTGAAAATGCTTTTAAACCCAGCTGGCAGCAACAAGTTCTGGGCGTTACGCCACGTGTCTTTTGAGATCGAACACGGCCAGGTGATGGGTATTATCGGCAAGAACGGCGCCGGTAAGAGCACGCTGTTAAAGATCCTTTCGCGTGTGGCTGAGCCGACCGAAGGCTATGCCGAGATCCGTGGGCGGGTGGGTTCTCTGCTCGAAGTTGGTACCGGTTTCCATCCCGAGTTGACGGGGCGGGAAAATATATACCTGAATGGCGCCATCCTGGGTATGAAACGCGCCGAGATTGACCGGAAATTTGATGAAATCGTAGCTTTCTCCGAGATCGATAAATTTCTCGACACCCCGGTGAAGCGTTACTCCAGCGGTATGTACATGCGACTGGCGTTCGCTGTTTCAGCGCATCTTGAACCCGAGATTTTGGTGGTGGACGAGGTGTTGGCAGTCGGCGACGCGGAATTCCAGCGCAAGTGCCTTGGCAAGATGAGCGACGTGGCCTCTGAAGGCCGAACTGTTCTCTTCGTCAGCCACAACATGTCGGCCATTCAGCGTTTGACCACCGAGTGTATCGTGCTCGACAAGGGACAGATGATCATGCGGGCACCCACCGCCAAGGCGGTTGATTATTACCTGACGCATGATTTCGAAAGCGGCGGAGAACATCGTTTCACTACAGACGAAATCCCCACCAGCGCGGCGCCATTCAAACCGATCGCGATCCGTGTAAAGACAGCCAAGGGCATCACCACCGACAACCAACTTTCCACTGAACCGATCACGGTAGAAGTGGAGTATTCCCTAGCATCTGATATCACCGGATTACGCGTGGGGATCTACCTGATGACCTCGCGCGGCGAATTCATCTTTACATCGTTCGACACTGATGAACCAGCGAGGTACACACATTATCGTGTACGCAAGGCCGGCCATTACGTCAGCAGATGCACCATTCCTGCCGATACGTTGAATGAAGGCCGATTTGTTATTGGTATGAATGCCAGTTCTTACATGGTGAAGAGATACTTTGGTGATGAGAGAGCGTTGAATTTCAATGTGAACTCCACAGGTGCGCCTGGTATGCAATGGGTGGAAGTCCGCAATGGACCCATTCGTCCGCGGCTCGACTGGGAGATCAAGGAAGCATAAGATGACAGACTCTCGTAAAGATCGGATCAAGCAGATCCTTGGCGATATCCCGTTGACCGCCGAGGTATTCTGGCTTGTGCATCGTTCTGACAATCCCGCCCACGTCCGATACAGTCTGAGGCATCTCAAGGAAGTGTTGCCTGAGACCATCGAAGCGGCGCAGACCACACGCAAGAATGCCCAACCCGGCAAGAAGATCTTCCTTTTTGCATCCATGCACTACTGGCTGGAGCATATCTCCATGATGAGCATTGCACTGGCTGCCCAGGGTCACGATGTTACGTTGGGATATTTCCCCTATGCCAAATGGAGCATCGTGCAGTCCAAATTTGATATTCGCCGCCAGGCTGTCTACACCAAAACGGTGTTCAAACCGGCGGAAACTGTAATGAAACTGGTGGATTTGTTCCAGTCGAATGGTTCGTACGTGGTTTTGCCCAACGCGATCAAACAGGCTGTGGATCAGGTAACCGAATTCGATTACATGTATGCGTTTCAAACGGAAGAAGTAGATCCGGAGGATGAGTTCTACCAGTTCCGGCATGAGCGCAATCTACATGCTGCCAAGGTCTTATATAATTATTTGCGCTCCAACAAACCCGATTCAGCCATCATCCCCAACGGGACTGTCATGGAATTGGGCGTTGCATACCGTGTCTGTCAGTTCCTGAAGATTCCCGTGGTTACCTATGAGTTCAGCGAACAAAAACAGGCCATGTGGTTGACTCAAAATGGCGAGGTCATGCGCCAGGATACGAGCCTGCTCTGGAAGACGAAATCGTCGATGAAGCTGACGGAATCGCAAAAAGAAAAGATCGAAACTTTGATCTCTTCGCGCAAGAATGCCGTACTCTTCTCCAATTTCTCCAGGCAGTGGCAGGTGGCTCCGTCACAGGGGGCGCTGCAGGCCAAGGAGAAACTGCAGCTGGACGACCGCAAGGTGGTGCTGCTGCCAACCAATGTGTTGGGTGACAGTCTCACCCTGGGGCGACAGACCTTTTCGAAATCGATGACCGAGTGGATCATCCGGACGATCCAGTATTTTATCGAACGCAAAGACGTACAGCTCGTGATCCGCATCCATCCGGGTGAGGCCAAGATCAAGAACGGATCGGTCTATGACAAGGTCCGCGAAGCCCTGCCGTACCTCCCCGACCATATCCATATGATCGGACCCAAGGAAGAGATCAATACCTACGATCTGATGGAGCTGGCAGACGTTGGTTTGGTATATACCACCACCGTCGGTTTGGAAATGGCCATGAGCGGCATTCCGGTGGAAGTAGCCGGGATGACCCATTACCGCGACCGCGGCTTCACCTACGATCCGGAATCTTGGGTGGACTACTTTAAGATATTGAACAAATTGCTGGCCAACCCGGCGAAAACCAGGTTAGCCAAAGACCAGATGGAAATGGCCTGGAAGTATGCCTACCTGTTTTTCTTTGAGTATCCGCATCCATACCCCTGGCATATTTCCTTTAGAAATGAGGATTTTAAGAACAACTCTTTGAAATATGTTCTCTCCGCTGAAGGAAAAAAGAAGTTCGGATCAACTTTTGAACTTTTGACCTTTCAACAAAAAGAAGGATAATTTAGATATCTGCAACACAAGTCTGTTATTGCCTAAATTTCTGAAGGTACAGGAAGTGAAATATGGATTGGACAAATAAAGTCGTATTGGTAACCGGAGGAACCGGTTCGTTCGGAAAAAAATTCATCCAGGTGATGCTCAATGAGTATCACCCGGCCAAGATCATCGTTTTCAGCCGTGATGAGTTAAAGCAGCACGAAATGCGGGTCGCCGGTTTCGATGACCCCAGCCTGCGTTATTTCATCGGCGACATCCGCGATTTACCCCGCTTGAAACGGGCTTTCGAAGGCGTTGATATCGTCATCCACGCCGCCGCTCTGAAGCAGGTGCCCGCCTGCGAATACAACCCCATGG
>CAYWCH010000004.1:24503-29145 GCA_964456715.1 uncultured Anaerolinea sp.
AGACCAACATCCTCGGAAGCAGCAACGTCATCGACGCGGCCATCGATACCAGTGTCAAAAACGTGGTGGCTCTCAGCACCGATAAAGCGGTTAACCCCGTCAATTTGTACGGCGCCACCAAGCTGGCTGCTGAAAAACTGATCGCCCAGTCAAACGCCTATGCCGGTGGCAAGAACGCCCGCTTCTCCGCCGTTCGTTACGGCAACGTGGTCGGCAGCCGCGGCAGTGTGGTGCCTGTTTTCCTCAAGCAGCGCGAGTCCGGCAAGGTGACCGTCACCGACGACCGCATGACCCGTTTTTGGATCAGCCTGGAACAGGGTGTGCGTTTCGTCATCCGAGCCGCAGAAAACATGCATGGCGGCGAGGTTTTCGTTCCCAAGATTCCGTCGATGACGGTGGTTGATCTCGCAAAAGCCATCGCCCCCAAGGCCAAAGTGGAGATCATCGGCATTCGACCGGGCGAGAAACTGCACGAGGTCCTGATTTCTGACGATGAAGCGCGCCAGACGGTCGAATTGGACGACATGTATGTTGTCCAACCCGCCGAGGCGTTGTGGTTTGGACGCGATTGGGAAACAAAAGGCAAATTACTGCCTGACGGTTTCCGCTATGCCAGCAATACCAACGATGAGTGGTTGAATGTCGAACAGATCAGCCAGATCATCGCTCCCATCGAAGCCGATTATCTTGCCGGGAAGTTGGGATGACGCGCATCCTGCTCACCGGGGCAAGCGGACTGCTGGGCTTGAACCTGGCTTTGGCCGTGGACGGCAAAAAACACCAGGTGATCGGTGTGGCCAACACCCAGCCATTTAAATGGGTCAATTTTAAGAGCGTCCAGGCAGAGCTGACCGAACCCGGTGTTTTGGAACGCCTGTTTGAGGAGGAAAAACCCCGGGCAGTCATTCATTGCGCGGCCATGGCCAACGTGGACGATTGTGAATCCAAGCCGGAACTGGCCGAAACCGTCAACGCGCAGCTCCCCGGGCGGATCGCAGCCCTTGCAGCTCAACACAGTGCAAAAATGGTCCAAATTTCAACGGATGCGGTTTTCGATGGCGTTAAAGGGAATTACCTTGAAACCGAAGAACCGAATCCGTTGAGTGTTTACGCCGCCACCAAGCTGGGCGGTGAAAAATCGGTCGCTCAGGCAAACCCTGACGCGTTGATCGCGAGGGTCAATTTCTACGGCTGGAGCCAGACCGGCAAGCGCAGCCTGGCGGAGTGGTTTGTCACCAACCTGTCTGCGGGGATAGCCATCAAAGGCTTCTCCGATGTAGTGTTTTGCCCGTTCATGGTGATCGACCTCGTCAATACGTTGATGGAAGCCATCGAACTTGACTTGAAGGGGATCTACCATGTGGTGGGGGCACAGCCAATGTCAAAATTCCAATTCGGACAGGCCATCGCTGCGAAATTCGGTTTCGACGGCAGCCTGCTCAGCCCCGCGTCGGTGGATGACGGCGGGTTGAAGGCGGCGCGATCGCATAACCTCACCCTCAATACCGGTAAGATCTGCGCAGCGCTGGGTCATCCGCTGCCCGATTTCGAAGGCGGGCTGCAGAAATTTTACGACCAGTACAGCCTTGGATTTCCGCAGTTCCTGAAAACCCTGTATTAGTATTTCATTTGCCGGGACGGAAAGGAGTTCAAAATGGAGTTTAAAATTGGTAACCACCCGATCGGTTTGAATCACCCCACCTATTTCATCGCAGATATTTCCGCCAACCACGACGGTGATCTGGATCGTGCCAAGATGCTGATCCGCATGGCCAAAGAATCCGGCGCTGACGCTGCCAAATTTCAGAACTTCCGTGCCCCCAAAATCGTCTCGGATTACGGTTTTAGCCATATGAACAGCCAGGTTTCGCACCAGGCCAAGTGGAAGAAATCGGTCTTCCAGGTTTACTCCGATGCTTCGATCCCCTTCGATTGGACCCCGGTGCTCAAGGAAGAATGTGACAAAGTCGGCATCGATTACTTCTCTTCTCCTTACGATTTTGAAGCGGTGGATTACCTTGATCCGTTTGTCCCTGCCCACAAGATCGGTTCCGGTGACGTGGATTGGCTGGAGATGGTCGAATATATCGCCCGCAAGGGCAAACCGGTGCTGATGGCGACCGGTGCCGCGAGCATCGGTGAGGTACAGCAGGCGGTGCACACCGTGCTGGCCATCAACAAACAACTGGTGCTCTTCCAGTGCAACACCAATTACACGGCTGAAGCCGTGAATTTCGACCACATCAACCTGCGTGTATTGAATACTTACCAGATGATGTTCCCGGATATTGTTGTCGGTCTTTCCGACCACACCCACGGGCATACCTCTGTGCTCGGAGCGGTTGCTCTTGGCGCACGTGTCATCGAGAAACATTTCACCGACGATACCACCCGGGTGGGTCCGGATCATCCGTTCTCGATGACCCCGGCTACCTGGCGCGAGATGGTGGACCGCACCCGCGAATTGGAACGGGCGCTGGGTTCTGCCGACAAGACCATTGCCGGTAACGAAAAAGACACCTCGGTGGTGCAGCGCCGCTGTCTGCGGACCACCCGCGAGATTAAAGCCGGTGAGGTTTTCAGCCGCGAGATGATCGATGTGCTGCGCCCGGCGACTCCCGGTGCCATCAAACCACCGTTGATTGGCTCAGTCATTGGCACCCGCGCACTCAAAGACATGCCCGCCGGCAAGGAAATCCGCTGGACCGACCTCGGAGAATGATCTCGTTTTCGTGAGCAACGGTAGACCATGAAGATCCTCTATTTCACCCGCGGCCAATCCCCGCACGACTTGTGTTTCACGCGCGCGCTGTCGACTTCAGGTCACAGTGCGGCTGTGCTTTGCCTGGATGGCGTGGAAGGCAGGGAATGGCCCCAGGGGATAAAGGAAATCCGCTGGCCGAGTAAGCCGCAGCGCTTTTCCTGGTTTGCTGCCCCGACCCTGGCGCGAGCGTTCAGGCAGATCGTGAATGATTTCCAGCCGGATGTCATTCATGCCGGACCGATGCAATCGACGGCATTCATTGCCGCATACGCCGGCTGTGGACCGCTGCTGAGCATGTCTTGGGGATCCGACCTGTTGATGGACGCCAGGCGCGGACTGATTTGGCGCTGCGTAACTGAATACACCCTGCACCGCACGACCATGCTGGCAGCAGATTGCCATACGGTGGTGGAGGCGGCCAGGAATTTTGGTTATGACGGTCCTGTCAGTATCTTCCCGTGGGGAGTCGACCTGGATCACTTCAAGCCGGGTGGAATGGGAGAATTACGCCACAAACTCGGCTGGCAGGACAAGGTTGTCTTTTTGAGCAACCGCACCATGGAAAAACTGTATGGTGTCGATGTGATCGCGAAGGCGTTTGCCTCCGCTGCCAAAAAGAATGCTGATCTGCGCCTGCTGCTCTATGGCAAAGGCTCGCAGGAATTGGCTGTATATAAGATTCTGCAGGATGCAGGGGTGGCAGGAAAGGTCTGTTTTGGCGGCTTTGCCGCGCTCGATCAATTACCGGATATTTATCACAGCGCGGATTATTACGTCAGCGCTTCACACAGCGATGGCTCTTCAGTTTCGTTGATGGAAGCCCTGGCTTGCGGTGTACCTGCGATTCTTTCGGATATTCCGTCCAACCGCGAGTGGATCGAAGATGGCGTGCAGGGCTGGTGCTTTACCGATGGTAGTGCTGAAGATCTCGAAGTAAAGATGCTGCTGGCCGCCAACGAGAAACGCCACAAAGAAATGGCCACCGCTGCCCGCAGCCTGGCTGAACACCGCGCCGATTGGAAAAAGAATTTTGCTGTGTTGCTCTCCGCCTACCAAAAAACGGCTGATCTTGGAAAGGGTAACTTGTGATGAAGACTGTCGCGATCATCCAGGCGCGGATGAGTTCCACCCGTTTGCCGGGTAAAGTGCTCAAGATGGCCGAGGGTCGGACGATGCTCGACCGCATGGTTGAACGCGTGCGGAAGGCCGAGTTGGTGGATGAAGTGGTTGTAGCCACCACCACCGATCCATCCGATGAGCCTGTGATTGAGTTGTGCCAGAAGTTGAAAACCCCGGTATTCCGCGGCAGTCTGCAGGACGTACTGGATCGCTTTTACCAGGCAGCCGTGATCCATCAGGCCGATATCATTGTGCGCCTCACCGGTGATTGCCCGCTGATCGATCCGGTGCTCATCGATGATGTGGTCAGAGCACTGATCGAGCAAAAGGCTGACTTTGCCTGCAACCGTCTGCCCCCACCCATGACGCGTACTTATCCCATCGGGTTGGATGTGGAAGCCTGTACTTTCCACGCTCTCGAGAGGGCCTGGAAGGAAGCCGGCGAGAAACACGAACGGGAGCACGTGCTGCCGTATCTTTACAGCGTGCCGGGACGGTTTAAGGTCGTACAATTGAATCACAGCGAAGACCTGGGCGGGCTGCGCTGGACACTGGATACACTCGAGGACTTGAAATTGTTGGAACAGATCTACGCCCGGTTCAACGGACGCAACGACTTCTCCTGGCTGGACGTGCTCGATCTGTTCCGCCGTGAACCCCAGCTGGCTGAGATCAACGGTCAGGTACATCACAAAAGTTACCTGGATTTTGAAAAGAAATGATGGTGAGCCGATGAACAACCTCTCACAAAAAATTGTC
>CAYWCH010000005.1:0-13879 GCA_964456715.1 uncultured Anaerolinea sp.
GAGCATGGTGGCAAAGGAGTGACCAGGGGCGATAACACCGATGAGCATGCCAATACCGATACAAGCCAACAGATAAAGGGTGATGCAGCCAAAGTAAGCCAGCGCTGAAACGGGGAGTTGCGCGCCGTAGAGGGCCGGGGCAAGCAGATAGATGATCGTGGAGACGATAAACAGGTGTACGAACGCGCTGATGGCATGTACGGCCAGGATAACGGAGGGTGAGATACCGTTCACCTTGAATGCGCGCAGAGTGTTCGATTCACGCAGTTTTATCAATGCAGTGGGTGAGCCCATCACTGCGCCCATGGTGATGGCGAAGATCGACATGGTGGCTGAAAGCGTATCCTTCATCAGCGGGGTCACGGTTGAAAAGACGGCTCCCATGGCCAGGAAGAAAGCCAGCGGTACCAGGTAATAATTCAACAAGGTTCCCTTGTCGCGCAGATCGATTTTAAACTGAACCCAGAGGGTGACAAGAAATGCTCTCATGGTTATTTTCCTTCCACTAATTCAAGAAATCGTTCTTCCAGACTGGGGCGTTCGACCCTCAGGTCATCCACCACATCACCGCATTGCTGAACCTTCATCAAAATCCGGTTGACATCAGCGGCCACATCCTTGCTGCGCCATTTGAGATAACCATCCCTGGATTCGATAAAGCGGGCGGTTCCCATGTCTTCTTCGGACAGGCGGGAATGCTGTGTGTGCAGCAGAATCGTGGTCTCTTTATTGCCGGCAGCGGTCACTTCTTGCGGTGTACCGCAAACCGCCAGCTTGCCGTGGATCAGGATGGCGATACGATCGCACAGCGCTTCAGCTTCGGCCATGTCGTGTGTCGCCAGGATCACGGTCAGCCCTTGAGATTTGAACGCACGGATTTCCTCATGCAACGAGGTGCGGCTCTGCACGTCCAGACCAGCGGTCGGCTCATCCAACACAATCACCTGTGGGTGATTGACCAGGGCAAGCGCCAGGTGCAGGCGGCGTTTTTGCCCGGTGGAGAGCTGTTTGTACTTTTTGCTGAACAGTTCAGCAAGCTCGAAACGCCGTACCAGGTCGTCATTCAACTCCACCTTGTGCCAGGCGCAGAACATGTCGAGTGCTTCGCGCACTGTAATGCTGTCGGGCAAAGCGGAGGCCTGCAGTTGGACGCCGAGGTTGTCGTGAAGCTTGTTCCCTTCGGTCTGCGGGTTGCGGCCAGCCACACGGATGGAGCCGCCGCTGATCTGGCGCAGCCCTTCCATGCATTCCAGGGTGCTGGTCTTGCCAGCGCCGTTGGGGCCGAGCAGACCGAACACCTCTCCGGTTTTCACCGTAAAGCTGACGTCCGCCACCGCAATGCTTGTGCCATATCTCTTTACCAAATTTCTGACTTCAACCACGTTTTCTGTCATTTCAAAGATCTCCTTTCTGATCTGTAAAATCAAGTGAATCAATTTCAACCACGCCTGCATCATACTTCTGTGGATGGGTGTTTTCATCGGCATAACGGGCAAAATTTGGTGTAATTCGTACAATGTACTTTCGGACAATGGTCTTCTTTGGAGCAGGTTGTATAATCCAATTAATGAAATCCAATATTTCCCTTCCGGTATCGAAAATGACCCTGCGCGATTATTTCAGGGAAATCCAGCCTGTTTGGCCATTCTTCGCTCTGTTAACCCTGGCGATGGCCGTGATGTATGGTATGACCCTGGCAAACGTGTCCAAACTCCAACATCCGCTGTCGTTGATCGGATTCACCCTTTTGATGCTGCTCCATCTGATTCTGCACTGGATAGCACCAATTGCAGCACAAGATCACAGGTTGGGGGCACTTTATCTTGTCATTCAGGTATTATTGATCCTTGGGATCATCCTGCTCACCGGTTACGAAACATTGGTATATGGGCTGTTCATCGGTATCATGGGTGAAGTACTGGGGGTGCTTAGACCGCTCAAACGCAGCCTGGTGATCGTCTTTTTCATCCTCGTTATCATGTTTGTCACTCATGGAATGCTCTTTGGTTGGTCAACCGCAATGCCTTTTTTCCTGACTTTTTTGCCGCTGACATTTTTTGTGGTCATTTATGTTTATCTCTACACTAATCTGCTCTCTGAGAAGCAAAAAGCAGATGATTTGCTTGAAGACTTGGAAATTGCGCATGCTCAATTGAGGGAATATGCCATGCGTAATGAAAAACTTACTCTTGCCAATGAACGCGAACGCATGGCCAGGGAACTGCACGATACGCTGGCCCAGGGTCTGGCTGGGATTGTGCTGCAGCTTGAAGCTGCAGCTGAACATCTCTAAAAAGGACACGGCGAGAAAGTTGATGAGATTGTCAACCAGACAATCACCCATGCGCGCGGAACGCTTGCAGAGGCGCGCATGGTCATAGACGACCTGCGTGAAGCCAATCCGATCAGTGCCAGCCTGGATGAGATCATCCGTGCTGAAGTGAACGAATTTTCTGCTGCCAGTGGTATCATCTGCGAGGTGAGCTTGCCTAATGGTCTCTTACTTTCGGAAGAGATGAGACTGCATTTGAAAAAGATCATTGGCGAAGGCCTGACCAATATTCGCCGTCATGCTGGAGCGCAGCATTGTTGGGTCACATTACAGAGGAATAGTGACAGGCTCAGTCTCGAGATCATCGATGACGGTCAGGGCTTTGATCCGGAAAAAATCCAAAAATATGCCGGCCATTACGGTTTGAAGGGAATGCGCGAGAGGGTCAGTTTATTAGGCGGCGAGATGAGAATTGACAGCTCTGACAAGGGAACAAAATTATTATTCTCCTTGCCTGTTGAAGAGGCAGAGTAATTGATGGGCAGCAAAAAGATCAAGGTGTTGATCGCCGATGACCACCTGATCATACGTCAGGGACTGCGGTTGATTCTGGAAACCAGTGAAGATATCGTTGTGGCTGGTGAAGCTTCCAATGGACTTGAAGCGGTGGAGGGGGCAGAACGATTTTCACCGGATGTCATCCTGATGGATCTGCGCATGCCGGTGATGGATGGCATGCACGCAATCGAGCAATTACAACAAGCTCAAACGCAGTCAGCAATTGTGATCTTGACCAACTTTAACGAAGATGAATTGATGATCCGGGGATTGCGAGCTGGCGCAAAGGGTTTTCTCCTCAAAGATACCGACCGCGAGACGCTGCTGAATACCATTCGGGCAGCGGCACGCGGCGAAACCCTGTTGCAGCCTGAGGTGATGGCGCGGTTGATGGCGCATGCACCAGTCAAACCGGTCAAGCCGAGTGAGTTCTCTTCAAAGGTGACCCTCACCGAGCGCGAGAATGAGGTGTTGCAGGCAGTGGCATGCGGACAGCGCAGCAAGGAGATTGCCTTCGCTCTCGGCATCACCGAACGTACGGTCAAGGCGCACATCGCCAGTATCTTTGCACGCTTGGGCGTCGATTCACGCGCCGCAGCTATCGCTGCTGCGGCCAGGTTGGGAATGCTGGAAGATGAAAAAGGCCAAGAGTAAATCCTGGCCTTTTTGCTAACCATAGGAGCAGAGTAATAATTTCTCACTCTCCCCTTTGCCCCTCCCCCATTCCCAGCAAGTGTTGCTTGATATTGACAACAATAATTTCCTGGAATGGGGGAGGGGTTGGGGTGAGGGCTAAATGATTAACACCCCATCCCCCGCAGCGACCTCGCCGATCACCCACACGGATAAATTCATCTCGATAGCCTTTTTCTGGAAGGCTTCGATCTTCTCGCGCGGCACGGACATGAGCAGCCCACCGCTGGTCTGCGGGTCAAAGAGCAGCATCTTCTGCCACTCTTCGAGTTCGCGCTCGAAGTTGACACGGCTGCCATAGAATTCGCGGTTGTCGCCTGCACCGCCAGGGAAGATGCCCTGCTGTGCATACGGCAGAGCCTCGGGCAAGAGCGGCACCTGATCAAAATGGATGCGGTACTGCACGCTGCCGGCCAGGGTCATTTCGGAGCTGTGACCCATGAGCGAGTAGCCGGTCACATCGGTGACGGCTTTCAGCTCAAATTCGCGGGCAATGGTGCTGGCGTCGCGGTTGAGCGTGGTCATCCATTTGACCGCGGCGGCCACAGCTTTTTCGTCCGCTTTTTCGCGCTTGAGCGCGGTGGTGATGGTGCCAAAGCCCAATGGTTTACTTAAAACAAGGTAGTCGCCGGGTTTGGCGCCGCCTTTCGTGAACATCTTGTCCAGATCCACGAAACCAGCCACGACCAGACCGTACTTGGGTTCGTTGTCGCGCACGGTGTGACCGCCAGCGATGACCACGTTGGCAGCTTTCGCGGCATCCGCACCGCCGCACATGATGGCCTGCAGGATGGCCGGGTTGATATCCGGCGGCAGGGCGGCGATGTTGAGCGCCATGAAGGGTGTTCCGCCCATGGCGTAGACGTCGGAGATGGCGTTGGTTGCGGCGATGCGCCCGAAGTCGTAGGGGTCATCCACCAGTGGGGTGAAGAAGTCGGTGGTCATCACCAGACCGCGGCCGTCGCCCAGGTTCCACACCGCAGCGTCGTCCGGGCTTTCCAGACCCACCAGCAGGTCGGGGTAGTCGGCAGGGAGGAAGATTCCCTGGGTGGGGCGCAGGATCTCGGTCAGCATCTTGGCGCTGATCTTGGCGGCGCAGCCGGAACAGCTCGAAAGCTGGGTCAGTTTGATTGGTTCAGAGGGTTGGGGGAGGTTTTGTGCGTTCATACCGTTATTATACTTATTTAATGAGTATCTGCCTCGCAGCATCGCATTTACGCTATACTTGATTCATTCTTTAAATTTCGCCATGGAGAAAACCGAGTGAAAACCATTTCCGAAGGTCAGGTCCTGCTCTTTTCGACGACACAAGCCAGGCTGGATAACGTTGGGGGTAAAGGGCTTCACCTGTGCCAAATGGCCGCGGCCGGGTTACCGGTTCCGCCCGGATTTGTCCTGACCACGGCGGCTTACTGCGATTTTGTGTGCGCGAATCATCTCGAGACCGTTATCCGGCAATCATTGGATGTCAAAGGACAGCCTGATGCGGCAGCCCTCGAAACCATTTCAAAGCGGATCCGTGCTGCGTTCCGCAGCGGTAAATTGTCTGAGGGGTTGAAGCGTGATCTGGTCCAAGCTTGGAAGTCGCTCGGAAGCCCGGCGGTAGCGGTTCGATCCTCGGCGACTGCCGAAGACCTGCCCGATCTCTCTTTTGCAGGTCAGCAGGATACTTTCCTCAACGTCACCACCGAAGCCATGCTGTGTGAACGGGTGATCGATTGCTGGTCGAGCCTGTGGACGGCGCGCGCTATCGGCTACCGCCTGCGTCAGGGTGTTGGTCAGGAGGGCATCGCGTTGGCGGTGGTGGTGCAGCAGATGGTGCAGAGCGATGTCTCGGGTGTGCTCTTTACGGCGAACCCGCTCAACGGTTCACGCGTGGAGTGTGTGATCGACGCCACCTTTGGACTGGGTGAAGCGCTCGTATCAGGATTGGTCGAGCCGGACCATTATGTGGTCGAAACCCGCGGAAATCAAATCCTCTCCAAAATCCTGGGCAAGAAAGGACTATCCATCCGTGCCGGGAAGGCTGGCGGGGTAGAGAAGGTGAATGAAGTTGGCGCGGAGCGACAGGCGCTCAGTGACGATCAGATTTTGGAGCTTGCGCGGTTGGGAGAGAAGGTCCAGGCAGTCTATGGCGAACCGCAGGACATCGAGTGGGCTTACTCCGACGGCAAGCTCTATATGCTGCAAACACGTCCGATCACCTCGCTCTTCCCTCTGCCAGAGGGGTTGCCGGCAGAACCGTTAAAGATGCTGGTCTCTTTCGCTGCCGTGCAGGGGCTGGTGGACCCAATCACTCCAATCGGCCAGAGTACGTTGAAGATGTTCTTTGCATTGGGCAGCGCCTTGTTCGGTACCGGGGTGGAAGAACAAAATCAGACTGTGCTTTATTCAGCCGGCGAACGTCTGTGGACTAATTTCACGCCCATATTTCGGAATACCTTTGGCAGAAAGGTGATTCCGTATGTTTTCGAAATGGTCGAACCCACGATCAAACAGGCCTTGGACCAGCTCTGGGATGATCCGCGGCTGCAGCCGACCAGGAAAGGCATCAGTTTCAAAGCGCTCATTCAATTGAGCCTGTTTGCGCTTCCGGTGGGCGGGAATGTTTTCTTAAATCTGATGGCACCTCTGCGCCGAAGTAAGATGATCGTTGCAAACGGTGAAAGGGTGCTTGGCATCATGCAGCAAAAAACCGCGGCTATCCGGGGTGATCGCTATCAAAAACTGACAGCCGTGATCGAATTACTGCCGGATATCGCGCGAAGGTATCTGGGACGAGCCCTCAAGTTGTTTGTCTCCGGTGTGGCGTCTGGCATGGTGCCGTGGAACGCGCTGCGCATGCTGACGAAACAAGCCGGCGGCAGCGACGGTTCACGCTGGAGCGGATTAGTCCTCGAGGTAACCCGCGGCATGCCCAACAACCCGACCACCGAGATGGACCTGCGCCTGTGGGAAATGACGCAGGCGATCCGCGCCGACACCGCCTCAAAGGACGCCATGCAGTCCGGTTCGCCGGGCGATTTGGCGAAACGTTATATGCGCGGCGAATTGCCGCCGGTGGTGATGGATGCGGTGAACCGCTTCCTTGGAAAATATGGCGCTCGCGGTCTGTGTGAGTTTGATCTGGGACGCACCCGCTGGGCGGAAAACCCAACCCACGTGTTCGAGATGCTGGCCAATTTCCTCAAGATCGAAAACGAGAACGACGCGCCTGACGCGGTATTTTCCAGGGGAAAGGTCGCGGCAGAGGATGCTGTGGAACAATTGGTGGCACATATACGCGGCGCAAAAGGCGGATTCTTTAAGGCTAAGGTCGCCCGGTTCATGGCCGGACGCGCGCGCATGCTCATGGGCTTGCGTGAGAATCCCAAGTTTTTTGCTGTGCGCATGATGTATATCGTGCACCGCGAATTGATCAAGACCGGCCGGGAATTTGTCGCCAGCGGTGAACTGGAACGTGAGGACGACTTGTTATTTATGTCCTTCCCTGAGCTGCGTGAGCTAGCTGCAAAGACTCAGCGCGATTGGAAGCCCTTGATCGCCGAACGCCGCAGCCGCTTTGACCGCGAGCTGCAGCGCCGCCAGTTGCCGCGTCTGCTCTTGAGCGACGGCCGCGCCTTCTACGAAGGCATGACAGACAGCGTTGCCGGGGATGGCAGCATCACCGGAAGCCCGGTCTCTCCGGGGGTGGTCGAGGGCAAGGTGCGGGTGGTGTGCGATCCAAGCAAGGCCAACCTGGCGCCGGGCGAGATCATGGTCTGCCCCGGTACCGATCCCTCCTGGACGCCGCTCTTCATGGTCGCAGGCGGCTTGATCATGGAGGTGGGCGGCATGATGACCCACGGCGCCGTGGTCGCACGCGAATACGGCATCCCGGCCGCGGTGGGGGTGGACAGAGCTACGCTGCGCTTGAAAACCGGCATGAAGATCAGACTCAACGGCTCCACCGGTGAGATCACCTTGCTCGATTAGTCAACACAATGTTTTTATTCGAATAACCCGGTATCCGTTCTTTGATACCGGGTTTCTGCTCTTAATCGATGATAAGCTCATAAATTGGGCCTTTATGAGATTCCTTAAATTAATATCAAATTATATTAAAACTATTGTAATAGTGTGCAATACATAGTGTAATGTTGCAAAGGATATAAGATATGGAACAACAACAGATGGTCGATAACATGGTGTTGGAACTTCGGCGCGGGGTGATCGTCCTGGCCGTTCTCAGTCAGCTTCAGGAAGAGCAGTATGGGTACTCCATTCTGAAATTGCTCGCTGACAAAGGACTGGATGTAGATCAGGGAACGCTTTACCCCCTGCTGCGCCGCCTGGAATCTCAGGGATTGTTGGAATCGTTGTGGCGGGTCGAAGGTGCGCGTCCGCGGCGTTATTACGTCATCAGCGCTGAAGGCCGCAGGGTGCTGCCCCTCCTCAAAGAGGAGTGGGACAAACTGGCAGTCACGATGTCTGGTTTTTTGAACAAGTAAAGGAGAAAGAATGAAACTGATCGATCGTTATATTACTGAAGTGGCTGACCGCCTGCCCGAAAAGATGCGCGATGACCTGAGCAAGGAAATTCGCTCTTTGATCGAGGATACTCTGGAAGACCGCGCGCAAGCAGCCGGCAAATCCGTGGATGATGAGGTGCTGGTCTCCGAGGTGTTGAAGGAATTCGGTTCACCGGCGAAAATGGCAGCATCCTACCTGCCGCCGCGGTATTTGATCGGGCCGCGCCTCTACCCCATCTTCTGGCTGGTACTGCGTATCGTGCTGGGAATTGCTGCCCTGGTGTGGGTGGTCACTCTCGGCGTCAACCTGGCGGAGAATGTTTCCAGTGTCCAGGCTGGAGTTGATCTGGCTATCCATTCGATCGCTGATTTCTTCGGATCCGCCTTGATGATACTCGGGAACATCGTTTTCATCTTTGCCATCATTGAGTGGTTCATGCCCAAGATTTCGAAGGAGAAGGAAGGCGCATGGGATCCGCGTTTCATGGAAGACCGCCGCGAACAGGACAAGGTCAGCCTGGCCGAGTCGATTGCCGGGATCGTCTTCACCCTCATCGTTCTGATGCTGTTCAACGTCTATCCCCAGTGGCTGGGTGTGGGTTTCCTGGAAGACGGCAAAGTGGTCTTCACCCCCATGCTGACCGATGCTTTCTACCGCTTCCTGCCTGCGCTGAACGTGATCTGGGTGCTCGAACTGGTCAAATACACCATCCTCATCCGCGATAACAAGTGGACCGGTTTCACCCGCTGGATGGACATTGGATTACAGGTTGCCGGAATCGCCGTCGCGGCGGCCATGATCGCCGCTGGCCCTATCGCCATTCTGCCCCCCAACACGGTCTTCGGCAGCGAGCCCGACCTGGTCAACGTGTTCAAGTATCTGGTGAGCGGCATCCTGGTGGTGATCATCGTTGCCAGCTCTGCGGATGTGGTCAGGAGCTTGATCAGGATGTTCAAGAAGTAGGTCCGGTTTTCTCTGTGCAAAAGATACCCGGTATCCGCATGTGATACCGGGTATCTGCTCTTAAGGATGCGATTAGTAATGAAAGTAGGGGCAGTTCATGAACTGCCCCTACCATGTATTTATTTCGATGGGGTTACATCTCAATACAAATCGTCACCGGACCGTCATTTTCAAGTGAGACTTTCATGTGTGCGCCGAAGACGCCGGTCTGGGTGGGGATTCCCAATTTGACCAGCTCCTCCACAAAGCGGTCCACCAGCGGACTGGCCAGCTCCGGACGGGCGGCATCGGTAAACGAGGGGCGGTTGCCCTTGCGGACATCGGCGTAGAGGGTGAACTGGGATACCACGATGGCCTGTCCGTGGATATCGAGCAGCGAGAGGTTCATCTTCTCCTGATCATCCTCGAAGATGCGCAGCATGGCGATCTTTTTTGCCAGCGCTTCGGCCTTTGAAGCATCGTCGGTCGGACCAATGCCAAGCAAAACCACCAGCCCCTTATCGATCTTCGCCGTGGTTTGACCTTCGACGACCACCTGTCCGTAATTGACCCGTTGGAGTACAGCTCTCATCGCAATCCTTTCAAAAAGCGCCTGTTATTCACAGGCGCCTGATTTTTTATTCGGGTAATCCGATTGCTCTGCGAACCTCGACCATGGTCGCTTCGGCGATTGTGCGGGCACGTTTGGCGCCGTCGTGCAGGATGTCCCAGATGGCGTCCGGATCCTTGGCCAGCTCGTTGCGCCGTTCGCGCAGGGGAGCCAGGTTGGCGTTGATGTTCTCGGCCAGTATCTTCTTGCAGTCCACACAGCCGATGCCGGCTCTGCGGCACTCGGTATCGATCATGGCCACCTGCTCGGGGGTGGAGAATATCTTGTGCAGTGAGAAGACGTTGCAGATATCCGGATTGCCTGGGTCGGTGCGCAGCTTGCGGTTGGGATCGGTGACCATGGTCTTGACGCGCGCCAGGGTCTCTTCGGGGGTGGCTGCGATCTCGATCTCGTTGTTGAGGCTCTTGCTCATCTTGTTCACGCCGTCGGTGCCGATGATCTTGGGGAACTGGGTGGCCTTCATCTGAGGTTCGATGAGCACGTTGGTGCTGTAGCGATAGTTGAACGAGCGTACGGTCTCGCGCGTGAATTCGATATGCGGCGCCTGATCGATGCCCACGGGGACGGTGTCGGCCTTGTAGAGGGCGATATCGGCAGCCATCAGCACAGGGTAACCCACGAGTCCGAGGTTGATGTTGTGCGGGTTTTCGCGGACCTTGTCTTTAAAAGTAGGCAGGTCTGTCAGCTTGCCTTCAGGGGTGACCATCGAAAGGATGGTGTACAACTCGGTCACCTGCGGTACGTGCGACTGGATGAATACAGTGGAGATTTTGGGGTCGATGCCGGCAGACAGCCAGTCGAGAGCCATTTCCAGGGTGTTTTGGCGCAGGTTCAGTGTGGTTTCCATGGTGGTCAGGGCGTGCAGATCGACCACGCAGTAGATGCAGTCGTAGTCCTCCTGCAGCTTGACGTAGTTCTTGATGGCACCCAGGTAATTGCCCAAGTGCTGCCGCCCGGTGGGACGGGCTCCTGAAAAGACTCGACCTTTTTTGTTTGCCATAATTGATCCTTGTTCTTCCTTGCGGTTCAGTATGGCGTTATTATATCGTACAAAATTCGAACCGGCTCCGGTTTATTAAGGTAAAATGGCTGTGATGGCGAAATCCGCAGGAATCCCGGCAAGCAAACGAATATTCGACCTGATCCTGTCCGTGATCGGGCTGGTGTTGCTCTCCCCGCTGATCCTGGTGACGGCGCTGGCCGTCTGGATTGGGCTTGGCTGGCCGGTGATCTTCGGGCAGAAACGCCCGGGTTACCAGGCGAAGATCTTCACCATCTACAAATTCCGCACCATGCGCGATCTGCGCGATAAAGATGGAAATTTACTTCCAGATGCCGAACGCATGACGAAGCTGGGCAGGTTCATCCGCTCCACCAGCCTGGACGAGCTGCCGGAATTGTTCAACGTGCTGAAGGGTGAAATGAGCATCGTCGGGCCGCGTCCGCTGCTGATCGCGTATCTCGACCGCTACACAGCGGAGCAGAGCCGCCGTCATGATGTGCTCCCCGGCATCACCGGTTGGGCGCAGATCAACGGCCGCAACGCCATCTCCTGGGAAGAGAAGTTCGCGCTCGACGTCTGGTACGTCGATCACTGGTCGTTGTGGTTGGATATCAGGATCATCTTCCTGTCGGTGTGGAAGGTGCTCAAGCGTGAATCGATCAATACCCCCGGTGCGGCCACCGCTCCGGAGTTCATGGGGACAAATAAGTAAAGTAAGGGCACAGCGTTATAATCTTTTCGGATTTGTTCTGCAAGGAGATAGTCTTTCAACTGGTTAGGATGATTCTGTAAGGGCACGGCACGCCGTGCCCTTACATTTCGTGACGGATAGAAAAGGGCGGGTCACAGACCCGCCCCTATTAAAGGATCGTGTTACTTTACTGTATCGACAGCGGTTCGAGCTCGCCTGAGGCGACTTTGGCCGCGGTCTGGTTGAACAAATCCAGCCGCGCGGGGGAAACGATTTCTGTATTCATCTGTGTCAGGACGATGGTGGCGCTGGCCTTCTGACCGCCCTGCCCGGCAAGGAGCAGCGGCAGCATGGCCTTGAGTGACGCGGAGGCGTCTTCTCCCAGAAGAGCATCCCAGACCAGCCCGGAATCCGGTGAGACCTCGGCGTAGCCCACAAAGATCACATATTCAAAATTCAACGGATGCGTGCTCACACCATTGGCCACTGAAACATAAGCGGCTGCAGGGTCGATAAAAACCGCGCTCAGCCAATCGTCACCGAGAGTGGCCGCGTCTGCAGCCCAGGCAGCTTCGCTGCTGTTGGTGGGTTCGGCAGCGATGGCCGGGAAACTGACGAGCGGAGCAAAATAAGCGTTGCACTTACCGCACACGTAGCGGGCGCCGTTCGCGAAAGCATCCGTGTACGCAGCGCCGAGTGGCCCATCGCTGGTCAACAGACCGGCAGCGCGCCAGTCATAGGCCAGCAGCATGGTAAGATAACCGGCCATGAAGGCTTTGGCAGCCGGGTCAGCCTGGATGGTTGAAATGTTGCCTTCGGCGTTGATCGAGCTGTTGCCGAGCACCACAAACTGGGTGCCGGGAGCTGCGGCACTCAGATCGGCGAGGTTGCCGGGATCGGCGTTGAAAACCACGATCTTCGTTGCAGCCGAGATATCCGCGCTGGTCAGGGCGGACAGGGTGCGGGTCTGCAGTGAATTGGCTGCCGCGAAATCGCTGATCACCGCGGTCAGGTTAGTGCCGGCTGTGCCGCTGGCATCCACCAGGACGATCTCTGGAGGGGTTGCTGTGGCGGTCGCCGTGGCTGCAGCGGTGGGGATTTCTGGTGTGCTTGTCACTGAGGGTTTGCAGCCTGCCAAAACAATGGTGACAATTAGTAGTATTGAGATCAATATGCCTTTGGAGGGGATTGAATGTGCATCCATGCAGCAATTTTACCCGTGTTTTGCATTTTTCCGGTTGTATTATAATTATCAAATGCTGGACATACAGTTCCCCGCCCAAAGATCGCTTCATCTCCAATATCTTATTTGTGATATTAACGGTACGCTAACCTTCGACGGTCAATTAATCGAAGGCGTGCAGCCTGTGATTAACGAATTAAAGAAAGTGCTTGAGATCCATCTCCTCAGCGCAGACACGCTGGGAAAAGCGGATGAAGTCGCTGAGCTTCTGGACGTGCGCCTCACGCGGATCAAACCAGGCAACGAAGCTAAGCAAAAAGCCAGCTACGTGCGCACGCTTGGTGCTGATAAGGTGATCGCGCTGGGGCAGGGAGCGAATGACAGCTTGATGCTCAAACAAGCCGGGTTGGGAATCTGCGTGCTTTCACCCGAAGGGACGTCCGCTGACGCATTGGCTTCGGCGGATATTGTGGCGCGCGATGTGCTCAGCGCACTTGATTTGCTGAGCCACCCAAGCCGGATCGTGGCCACATTAAGGAAATGATGAACGATAATCCTGACGATTTTTCCCAGTGGGAATCGACCAGTCAGATCAGTGAGGCGCGCCGTCGCCGCCACCGGCCTGGCTTTACCCTGCCTTCGAAGGGTGATAAAGCAGCGTTGATGGCCGAGGTGGCCGACCGCCTGACCGCGAAAGCGGATTATTTCATATTCTCCCTGCTTTGTGCCGCGGTCTTGATCATTGCCATTCTCAGCGACGCGCCGGCGATCTACATCCTGGCAGCCCTGGTGGCGCCGTTCATGGCGCCGGTGGTGGGTTTGGGCTTTGCCACGGTGGTTGGTTCGCCGCGCTTTTTCATGCAGAGCCTGGGCAGCTTCCTGATTGGCAGCCTGTTTGTTTTTATCGGAGGGGCGATTGCGGGCTGGATCTCAAAATTGATGCCGGCACCGGCATTCACGCAGGTGCAATACCACAGCAAATTCAACATTCCCGATTTTCTGTTACTGACCATCGGGGTTTTGCTCGCGATCTATATCACCGTCAAGGCACCCAAAAACCGCTCACTGGTGGCCAGCGTGGCGCTGGCGTACGAGCTTTACTTGCCCATTGGTGTGGCCGGTTTCGGGTTGACCAGCGGAGTTGCCGGTTTGTTCCCCCAGGGGCTTGAATTGGTAGGCCTGTATTTGGCCTGGTTGATCTTCATCGGCACACTCTTTTTGGCCATCCTCAAGATCAGACCATTTACCTTCTTTGGCTATTTTCTCACCGCTGTCATCCTGGCGGGTGCAGTTTATGTGCTGCTTTCCAACTCGGCCATTGGTTCCACGATCAAACAGCAGATGAGCGCGAACACGCCTACTGCTACTTTGACCGCGACTTCCCAACCGGGGAT
>CAYWCH010000005.1:13889-16140 GCA_964456715.1 uncultured Anaerolinea sp.
GTGGAAGTCACCGCCACACCCAGCCAAACAGCGCAGCCCGGCGCTTTATTCGTCAACACGGAAACCCCAACACCGACCATATTGGCTTTAATCCCCACGGATACTCCGACCCAGACGATTACCCCCAAACCGACGCCGGTACTGGCCAAGGTGTACTGCAGCACACCGGAGGTGACCGGTGTTTACATGCGGAAATCACCGGGCGGCGCGTATTTGATGATGGTGGAAGTGGGTATGCTGGTTGAGATAATCGAAACCCAGGTCTATAACAACCAAACCTGGGTGCATGTGAAGATCGTCGAAACCGGAGAAGAAGGCTGGATAAGTCAGGCGTTATTACAGACCGCCACTCCGCAAGGAAACTGGTAGAATAGTGATTCGAAAGTTCATGCGCGCAATCGCATTGCGCGCATTCATTTTGAAAACTGGAGATTGTGCATGACAATCCACTTTGGTACTGATGGTTGGAGAGCTGTTATCTCGGATTCGTTCACGTTCGAAAATGTCCGGCAGGTGGCCCAGGCGATCGCAGACGCGGTCGATTCGGGCTCCTGGACGAATGGCACGGTGTTTGAAGTTCCCCCTGAACCACACACGATGGTGGTGGGTTACGATACCCGCTTCCTTTCAGACCGCTATGCCATCGAGGTGGCCCGTGTGTTGGCTGCCAATGGTTACACGGTTTACCTTTCGCAGTCCGACGCGCCGACCCCGGTGATCTCGTACGCAGTGAAGAACCTCCATGCCATCGGCGGTGTGATGATTACCGCTTCACACAACGCGCCACGCTACAACGGCATCAAACTCAAATCGGCGTTGGGCAACTCCGCCTTGCCGGAACAATGCCGCAGGGTTGAGGTTTACCTGAATGACAACGAAGAACGCGCACGCGGACCCAATTTAATGGACTTCGAACAAGCACGCGAACAAAAACTGATTCGCAGGTTTAATCCAATCCCGGCGTATTACGATCATCTGAGGACTTTAATTGACTTTGATGTTATCGCAGACAATCCGCAGAAATTTGTCGTCGATTCAATGCACGGATCCGGACGCGGCGTCATCCGAGGTATTTTGCAGGGTTCCGGCTGTGAGATCCAGGAGATCCGCGGCGAGATGAACCCAGGTTTTGGCGGTGTCCACCCCGAGCCCATCGCGCGTTATCTCTCCCCGCTGGCCGGCGCCATCGGTACCGGTATGGGAAATTTTGGTGTGGCCACTGACGGCGATGCCGATCGCATCGGCGCCATGGACGAGCGCGGCAACTTCGTGGATCCGCACAAGATCATGGCTCTGGCGCTGCGGCACTTGGTGGAGAAACGCGGCCTGACTGGCGCGGTGGTGCGCACGGTTTCGACCACGCGCATGATCGATCGTCTGGCCAAACAATACGGTTTACAGCTTTATGAGACTCCGGTGGGGTTCAATCACATCGCTGATTACATGATGAAGGAAGACGTACTCATCGGCGGCGAGGAATCTGGCGGTATTTCGTTTAAAGGGCACATCCCCGAAGGCGACGGTCCGATCATGGGGCTGCTGCTGGTGGAAATGATCGCCGCGGCAAAAACCTCGTTGTATGAGATGGTGGATGATCTGCAAAAATCCGTTGGCCCGGTTGTTTACGAGCGCACCGATCTGCGCTTGAAGGCACCCGTTGCCAAAGACAAGATGACGAAGAAACTGCAGGATGAAGCTCCCCAGAGCATCGGCGGTGAAAAGGTTGTTGAGATCAGCATGCGGGACGGAGTCAAATACATCCTGGCTGACGATTCCTGGCTGCTGATCCGCCCGTCTGGCACCGAGCCTGTGCTGCGTGTTTACGCGGAAGGTCGATCACAGGATATGATGAAAGCCCTGTTGAAATTTGGCGAAGGTATTGCGGAAAGTATCGCCTGACCTTTAATAATCAAAAAGGCGTCCATTTGATAATGGACGCCTTTCTTTTTATTGATTACCGGTTCAATGAGAAGTGCGCAGCTTGCGGGCCAGGAAGACCACGGCGATCAACACTGCCGCTAGCCCTACCATGCCGGGGAGCCCTACTTCGTCGGCAAAACCGCTTTCAGGAAGCGCCGTGGCAACAGGTGTCGAGGTCGCGCCGCCGCCTCCCTGGGCTTCAGCCATCTGGGTCTGCAGCGCCTGAACGGTTGCCTGGTCGTTGGCAGAAAGCAACGATTCACCCGCAGCCGGAGTACTGGTGGCCAGTACAACGATTGGTGTCTTGGTGGGCGGAATTGGCGTATCCGTT
>CAYWCH010000005.1:16150-28237 GCA_964456715.1 uncultured Anaerolinea sp.
GCCAGCGCGGTGGCGGCCATGGCCGTGGCGGTGTTGGCAGCATTGATGCGGGCGGCTGCCTCGAGCTGGTTGTTACGGCTTTGCGCCATGATGCTCGGAGCCACCAGCGCAAGCAGGACGATTGCCAGAACCAGGATGACCAGGATGACACCCACCGCGATGAGAAAATTGCGGTTTGAGGGTTTGTTCGATGGAGGCGCGGGAGGAGTTGGTTCCCCCAATGGTTCCATCTCGGGTTCGAACTGTTCTTCGTCAAAACTGTTGAGTGCCATGGTTTCTTCTCCTTATCCGGTTTCGTCTCTAACTGGTGAAACCGATCACATCCAGGTTTGCAACCGGGATCGTCTTTCGTTCATTATTATCCAATATTATACTGGCAGCAGCAACCTTTAAACCATTCGGTAATGTTACTGTGCCGGGAAGAATTCTTTCGATCTTGCCCGTCTGGCCAATGTATGGATCGGCATGGATGCGGACAAGCTGCCCGGAAGTGAACATCTTGGCAGAGGCTGAATTCTGCTCTTCAACTGGGTCGCAGACGATAATCTCGGGTTTTTGCGGGGTCAGCCCGGTGATCGTCTCGGCATTAACAATGCAATCCTTGTTTGCCAGAGAGAACAAGAGCTTCCAACTGGCCGAATTCATCCCCGCGACGCCAAAACCATCGAGCAGCAACACGGGGTAGGGTTGTTTGAGCGCCAATTCACGCATGAAGGCGGGCATGGTTCCCAACACCAATCCAGCGATTGGCAGTGAGCCAGCCTGTTCCAGAATGTCCGGATGGCTGCAGGTCCCTGCCACCAGTACGGCGCCGCGCGCAGTCACTTCGAGACTGCTGAAGACCAATTCGGCAGTGCGCATTTCAGTTTTACAGATGATTGGTCCCGAACCGGTCAAGCCGTTCCCCCAAGCCGCCTGCAGGATCGCTCCGCTGGTTTCGATTACCACCCCGTGATCGGGGACGATGTCGA
The DNA here is from genome assembly GCA_964456715.1 of uncultured Anaerolinea sp. Classification (GTDB taxonomy): domain Bacteria; phylum Chloroflexota; class Anaerolineae; order Anaerolineales; family Anaerolineaceae; genus UBA6107. Next base: position 17,122 of record CAYWCH010000005.1, read on the forward strand.
CCACCATGCCGGGATACAGCGCTTGGAGTGAGATCGAGTTGGTTTCGGTTTCGATCAGCACCAATCCATCGCGGATGGAGATGACCTTGCCTGGCTTGGGTGTGCGGATGATTCTGGAGAATAACCCGCCGGTTTCGGCAATGATGTCATGCTCACCGAGTGTCTCGCCGGCGTTCCGTTTGATGTACGAGGCCGCCAACTTGGGATCGGCAAGCCCGAACGCCTGCACCACATCGATCATAATATGATGCGAAGGCAGGGTGGCTTCGGCGACGATGTCCTTTTCGTTCACTTTCTGCCCCTTGCGAACGGTCACCGTTCCGTTGATCGGAAGCATCCGATTACGGTGTACCTTCATGGCGGGTGAGATTTGTGCAAACGAGGCAAGCATTTTTTCTCCTGATGCGTTTGTTGCAATTATTGTACCAATTATTGTGCCTGGAGTGCTTCTGCCCAGGACTGCAATTCATGTTCGCGTTTGGCCTGATCCGTGGGCAGATTGATCGGTCTGCCGCGGGCATCGATCACCAGCCCGCAAATCCCGCCATTGACACGGAAGGCGCTGTCAGTCAGACCGCTGGCTTCGATATTGGATTGACGCGTGGCGCTCAATTGCATGGCAGCTTTCATACCTGGTTTCATGGGGATGCGCGTCAGCGTGCCCTGCTTGATCGTGACCGAACGCACCTTCTGCTCGCCTGAAAGCTGGATGCGGGCGCGCATGATCGTGGTGCCTGGTTTGGCATCGCTTTTCACCGAGACAACGGTGGCCAGGTTGGTAAAAGCTGAAGACTCGAGTAATTGTACCGGCATGAGTGGACTGATGCGCGCGGCGGCTCCCAATGAGGGCAGCAGCGAATGCCGGTCCAGCACGAAGGTGGAGAGCCCAACCGGCTGCAGTCCGTCGATCAACATCATCAGCAATTGGTCGGGTGTACCCATCTGGGTGAGGGTGGTTCCGCTGCACAGGATGGTATCGTAACCGTTGGCTACAAGCGTTCCTTTTTCCTTCAAGCCAACCATCAGCGAGTTGAGCAGTTGACGCACAGCGGCTTGCTCGACGATCAGACCTTCCATGGTTTCCGGAATGCTGAGGGGGAAGGCGGTTTTCTGCCAGAGATGATCCCTGGCAATTTCAGAATGAATGCCGGCGGGGAACCAGCGCGCGATCTGTTCAAATGGTGTGGATTCGATGAACTTTGAAAAAGACAACCCCATTCCCATCGGGTAAACGTTCAGGTCCAGATCGCCCGAGCAGGCAGACGCAATGGTAGTCGATCCTGAGCCGAGGTCGATCGCCAGGATGCCTTTTTCGGGGTCGCCTACCTCACTCAGGAATTGGGTGATGCGGCCTATGCCAATGGCCGATGGGCATGGACTGTCGCTGCACTGCGGTGTGATCTTCTTGATGCTGGGATACTGGTCACCGCGCAGCCCTGTAAAAATGTCAGCCAGTTCGTTGGTCACCTCGATCAGTTTTTCGTCGTCCATTTGCGGACGAATATTGGTGGTGGTTGCCATCCTGGTGTACTGGCTGAGTTGGTCCCTGATGCTCTTGGTCATCGATTGATTGCCTGAGAAAACAACTATCGGGCGCTGGTCTTTTGGAAGAAGCTGCAGGATCGAAGCGATCAAATTGGACATTTTCTTGACCGCCCGGCTGGATCCGTTGTCGGTGCCGCCCGCGAAGAAGATCAATTCGGGCTGGGCTCGAACTACGGCATCGATCTGTTCGTTGATCGTGCGCCGGTCATCGATGCCGATGCTCTCAACAACAGTTCCGTAAGTGGTGGCTGCGAGTTTGTTGATCGATTTCAGCGATACATCGCTGGATAAGCCGAATGTGGCGATCTTGAGGAAGGGTCCAAAAGAATGAGAGATGAAGAACCGATCCGCTCCCTCGCTGCCTGCCTGGGAAGGCACGATCAGGGTATTTTTCTGACTGCGCAGAAGTCTGCCCGTGATCTCCTCCAATTGATGGACGCAGCTGAGAATGCCGATGTTTATGTCACTGAGGGGAGGATCGTAGGTAGAACGCGTTGTGCCCGAGGCCACCAGGTGGTAGGTTTCCTCGACGACATCGAAAAGAAAGGCCCGGGTGTTGGTGGAGCCTATGTCGATGGACAAAATGGAAAGAGGTTCAAGCGCAGTTGCGTTCATCTACAAATCCCTATCCGAAGAACCCTGAGATGGTGGTGATGATGTAGTCGATCCTTTCGATCAAAGCCGTCATTGTGGATGTGAGCACACCAGCGAAAATGGCGCCCAGGGTGACGGCGATGAAGAATTGACCGATCCAGGCAAACAAATCAATAATGGGAGAGCGTTTGGCTGGCTGGTTTTCTTTTGACCTGGCCGTAAAGTTGAAGTAGACCAGGGTGGCGATCGTTCCGATCAAGAAAAAAGCACTTTCAAGTACGATGACTGTGTTGACGCCTATTCCGGTGCCATCGTTGAGCGCGAAGGAGTTCACGGCTCCCGTGATCTGTGTGAATAAAGTGCCAAGTAAGGCTCCACCAACAGCAATGGCAGCCCCAGCCCCGACCAAGTACGCCATGGATATGTTTCCCAGCCGCGATAACTTGGGTGATAATTTGGTGAGCAGCAAACCGGACAGGAACAGCGGAACCAGAACAATGAGTGCCCCTTGCATTAGGGGCACAACCAATTTTGGCAGGATCACGCGATAGATGATCAGCACAAACAGGTACCCGGTGCTGCATCCGATCAGGATAGCGCAGGCAATTCGGAAGAGGATATTGTCCCCAAACAGATAGCTGAAGATGAATAATGTCAGCACCAGGCTGACAATCGTCCAGATAAGGTTGGCATCGAGGGTCATGATGGCTTCTTTTCGCTCCTTTCGGGTGAAGGAGTGCGCAGGATCAGTGAGATCATGCCGCCGACAAAGATCAGGATCGCCAGAAGGATCAATGTGATCTGGTAGGCGGAAAAGTGTGAAGTAGATGAACCGTTCGTTTCGGCCAGCTTCTCGAAGGCGGTACTGCCGCTTTCACCGGCGATGTACCCGTTCACCTGACCGCTGTCGTAATACGGTTGAAGCATCGGGGCGGATTGGGCGCTGATCACCACCAGTAACGGTGTTTTGCCCATCGATGGTTTGACTTGTTCGATCCAGTAGCGGGCGGTATCGGCGTTCTCGGTGATGACGATGACCGCGCTAAAATCACTGATCTTTTCCACATTCTGCAGCGGGGTGTCCGTCCAGGCTGGTTTCATCAGGGTGGAAAGCGGAATCGTGGAACGGGGATCGGCGGCCAGAGTCTGCAGGCCGACGGTGCCGCCGGTCAGATAACCCAGGTTAACGGTTTGATCCATCAACATGTAATCCGGATTGGTTTTGGCCAGGCTGGTGAGATCCGCCTGCAGAAGCGTGGCGCCAACCTGGGTTGTGGATAGGTAAGCAATGGGAACATTTTTGATCATCAATTGCTGCAAGAGGCTTTCAGACGACCATCTCAATTCACCATAGAGGCTGCTGTCAAAATCAGCCGCGATGAGCACAGGTTGGGAGGGATCGAGGGCGGTGATGATATCGAATGTCTCCACCACCGATTGGGAATACATGGCTGGTTCCACCAGAGGAGCTTTCTGGGTAATAACAGCAAAGACGATCACTCCGATCAATAAAAAGCTGATGACAGCTTTCAGCAGGGTATTTCCCCGCTGCTTTTGCTGCGCCGGTTCCTGGGCTTCCCAACGAGCTTCTCCGGCAATATTCTGAAGCCGCTGCAGGTGGTTTTCCTGCTCGGGTGTGATCTTTAAAGTATTGGCGTAGGTTTGAGGGCGTGTATAGAACTGTCCGAGAGGATCGCCCTGCAGCACCCCCTCGATCCCGGCCAGCGGGCTCTTCTGATCTGCCTCACCCGTACCCCGTGTGCCAGCGCCGCCGCGTTTTGACTTATCCGGGCGCAAGGCCTGGAGCCAGGAGGGTAATTTTGCCGGTTCGATGCCTTCATCGGGGTTTTCAGACTCCTCGCTCGGTCCGGGCTGATTCTCGGCGATTTCTTCCGGGGCGGCCTGACCTTTATCGATCCAGTCCATCATATTGCTGCCGCTGAATGGCGATTTCACCGGTTCCTGGGCGGCTGGTTTTGGCATGACCTGGTCGGCCAGGTCTTTGCTATTATCCAATGATTGAAAATCTGTCAGCCAATCCGGTTCGGGAGACGAGGGTTTGACCACGTTGCCTTCGGGGATGGTAAATTCCTGTGGGGCTGCGGAGGGAGTCTCTTCTTCGACAGGTGGTTTATCTTCGACCGCTGGCAGGGGTTCTTCTGCAAATGGTGAATTATTTTCTGTTCCTGTTTCCGCGCTCACCTGCGTAGTTTCCGGTTGTTCCTCAGGTTGCTGAGACTCTGGTTGGGCAGCATCGGTAATGAATTCGTTCAGCCAATCCGGACCCTGGGGTGACGGTGCGCTGAAGGCCGATTTTGACTCCTCCCCGAAAGGCATCTCGGATGCGGGAGTCTCGCTGGGCTCATTGCTCGATTTTTTCGATTCAGTGGTTTCCGATTGCCAGGATTGCAGTTTACCGAGCCAATCGACATCATCACCACCCTCAGAAACCGGCGTTTCGTTCTCCTCAGGTTGATTAGATTCCACCGATCCCGCGGAGGTCTCATTTCCCACTGCTTCGCGCAGCCAGTCGATGGAATCCTTGCCGTTTTCGTTGCTCTGCTCCGGAAAAGAATCGTGTTCCGATTGTTCACGTTGGCGAATACGCGCCAGCCAATCGGGGACGTCCTCCGGTTTTTCTTCACCCCCGGCAGGTTGCCCGCCGGGATTGGCGAGGGGGCTTTCAGAATTGCCCTCACGAAACCCGTCCAACCAGTCGGAGGAATCGCTGCCAGCTTCTTTTTCGGGATGCAGCACCGCCTGACAATACCAACAGCGGTCTGCCTCGTCGTTATTCAACCGATCACAAATGGGACAATTGATCTCAGCCATGGTTAACTGTTATATGGACGATCGGAACCGATAAGGATGCGAATGCCTGTCAGCAGGCTGCCAAGCGCGACGCCGATCAGAATACCCCGGGCGCCTGCCAGGGGCGCCTGGCTGACCCCGGCGACCACTCCGCGCAGGGCGGGGATGTCGGTCACCAGGGCGAAAATGCCGCTGTTTACCAGCAGGAATAGGATGACGGCAACAAAAAAGACGAATCCCATCCAGTTGTGCTGCCGCTGCAGTAATTTCAAGCTCGAATACGCCAGTGTAATGCCCAAAACCGCCATCAGGCTGGTCTCCATGGGCATCTGGATGGCGGTAACCACCTTTTGAAAACCGGTATGATTGATGCCGAAGAAGAGACCAGCTGCAACGGTGAGCAAAAAGGTGAGGATGACAAGGAAACTAAACACACGGCTTTTTTCGGGGTCGCGCAGACGCCGTCCGTGCACACCGAAGATGAGGTGGAAGATGGCGATCAAACCTGCTACACCGCTGAGGATCACCGCCCAGTCCAACATGGGGGTGCGGATGGCTTCAAGAACGGGAGAGGGAACGAAATACCCGGCCAGGATGATGATCCCGATCAGGAAACCGATGATGGGTACGACGGGTGATCTCATAAGGCCAATACCAGCTTCAGGATGGCGCCGACCAGCAGGGCAAGGACGGCCAGGCCGCGCAGCATGTCTTGAATGCGCAGGCTGGCATTTTGCATGGGGTCGTTGTGCAGATATGCCGGGACGGCGAACAACTCTTCGCCGATCAAGGTTTGTTCAACAGTGGCAAAGAAGGTGGCCTGGGCTGTCAGTGAATCGGACGCCGCAATGGTCAGCGCGCCTTTATCCTGTGAGGCTGTGCTCAGGAACCCGGCTTCGGAACCGTAATTGCCGATCAACAGGTTGGTCTGCACTTCGCGGTCGGCAATGGTCTGCAGGGCGCCGACCACGTTGGTCAGGGGGGTTGGGCCGGCCAGATGGCCGTTTTCGGATTGGAACAATTCGAGGGTGTGAGTCTCGCGGGCTACATCGTGAAGGGTGTCCTGGCTCAGAAGAGCCAACGCGCCGTCACCGCTGCTGGCCACGGGCGGATTATCGCTATTTGAACTAAGTTCGGCGATCTGACGCAATGTTTTCAGGCTGGCGAAGGCTGAAGAGCTGGCTGCCTGGGTAAGCGAGGCGTTTCCCAGTGAAACATGGATGCGGGTACCGTCTTCGACGGACTTGCCGATGGCGCGCTTGAATTTGCTGATAGCCGGAACGCGCCTGAACGAGGGAGCTTTTCCGGTCCGGCGCTGCCGGATCGAGAAAAAGAAGAGCGCGAAGGTGATGATGATCAACAGGATCAGGCCAATATTCATCTCAAGGCTGTTCATCTGGCATCCTCCTCTCGTAAGAATTTCGAAAAATCCCTGCTCATTGCATCGTCTTCAAGCATTTCCGCAACTGCCTGCCAATCTTCGCGGTTGCCTCCGCCAAAGAACGGCGCTGTCGAAAGCATCACCTGTGAAAGGATGAGCTTCATCGGCCCGCCCCCTTCAAGCAGGGTCAGGGCGATCCCTTTCAGGTGATTGCGTTGCAAGGACTGCGCCCATTTTTGCCAGGTCTCGTTGCTCATAATGAATTATTAAAAGTATAGCACAGAAAGGCTTTTCTCCAGATTTGCGGATAGATTAACTCACAGGAATGCCGGGGAGGCTGCTTCCGACCAAAGACTGTTCCCATTTGGTGAAGCTGAATAAGCCGCGACGGCCAATTTCATTTTCTCATCCGAGCGCCAGAACGAGCTGATCTGCGATCGATAGGCGCCGATAGCGGTTTGCCAGGCGTCGAGGGCATCGTTCGAGAGGGGAAAGTGCTGGGGTGAGAACAACCCTTTGGTTTTCTCTTCGACTTCCTCGGGGTGATCACCAGAGTAGGGGAAGTCAGCATAATACAACAAATGCCTGCCGAGCGCCTCGGCTGCGGCACGCGTGATCAGGTGATCGATATGCCCACCCACTCCGAGCGGTACCACCAGCCGGCAATCTTGCGGGAGCTGCCGGGTGAGGTATTGCTTAAGTTCTTCGATCAGCGGGTTGTCTTTGATCGGGTCAAAGTGGAACAGGTCGTCGTTTTTGCGAATGCGCGGTTGATGGGTGCCGGGAACAGGGCGGTAGATACAATCGGGCAGATCAAGGTGTACCGGGACACTGCCCAAAACCTGGCAGGCGACTTTATCTTCCTCACGACGGATGGAAGGTCCTTCAGAGCCAGTCTGCCAGCGCAGGTGCAGCATCCGCGCGAAGGGGTAGAGCCTGCCAGGCGGGGGATCACCCGAAAAGATCGTCAAAATTTCAACGGAAGACGCGGCGGCGCGGATTTGGTCCCAGATGATCGCGCCGCATGAGAGCACAGCGTCATCCAAATGTGGAGAAAGGTAAATGATCTTGTCCATGGTTTGGTGTTTTCTCTCTATTATAGTATCATGATGTAAACCCGCATTTTTAAGGCAGGAGCAACAACATGGGATTATTCGATTTTATATTTGGTCCAAAACTCTTTTCTTCGCACGATAAAACTGAAGTGAACCGTCTTCTCAATGAACTGATCAACATCGGAATAAAGGAAGATTACCTGTCCGAGCATCCGGGTGGCGGATACAACCTGCAGTGCCGGCATATTCGCACGCGTGAGATTGGCTTGCGCTTGAGCGAGATCGGCGGAATGCCACTGATGGCCTGGGCATTCGACCGGGTGCGTAAAAAGGCCGGCAAGGTACCGGCTTCACACCTGGAGTACGCCTGGCAGGAAGTGGGGGAGTGGTCTGCCTAGTCTTTGATGGCTGCGGATAGCAGGGGCAACAAATATTTGCTCAGATCGATGATCCACTGGCTCGTGTCTTCGTTTTCAGGGAGACCCGCCAGTGGTTTTGTATCCACGTGGGCGCCGCCGTCGATATCGCACACCCGCCGGATCAACTGGCGGATGGTGAGATCGGTATCCAAGCCGGTCGAAGAATCCAGCCAGCGCTGAAGATCCCGGTTTGTTTTCTGATCGTCTTTTGACGAAAATGGAGTGAGGCACAAATGGGGAACCAGCGCGGGGATTAGCGAGATGTCTTCGTGCTGGCCGTGGCGAAAGGCGGTATCGCACAAAAGCAGCCTCAACTGGACGGCTGCGACACGGTAATAATGATGTTTTCCTTGTTCATACAGGTGGATACAGTATTCCAGGATATCGAGCGCTTCGCTTGCATAGGTAACGAGGAGGCTTCGTTCCCGGCATTCCATGGTCAACCTGTTTTTCGGGCGGCGTGAAATTTGTCCCAGAGCAGGCTGCCAATCAGGATGCCCGCGTCAATCACCACGATGATTCCGATCATCCACAGGAATGGAAGTTGGGGAATGACCCCAACAACATACCTGGAGATGTAAAAGTAGAAAAAGAAAGCCAGGAATACGCCGATGGCTGCCACCCAACGCCAGAGCCAGGCGGAATGGGTTTGACGGTAATGTTCGATCGCCCAGGCAATGGTCAGTGACATGTATGGGAGCAGGATGTAGCGGTAACGGGGGTTATCCCACAGGTCGCCGCCGGCGCGAGCCGAAGATACGACCACCCAGGTGAAGAAAATGATGAAAAACGCGGCCAGAAGCCACCTGTGTTCATTGCGGTCGGATTTCCAGACAGTAATAATCCCCACCAGCAACAGGGGAAGTGCGGCGTACCAGGCCAGGCTGCGCAAGATGGCAACCGTCATCCAGATGGGCAGCGAAGGTTCGAAGATTGCCGCAGGCAGCAGCGGTTGGGTCAGGCCGTAGACCGTGACAAACGGGGTGGTCCACTTTTCGCCGTATTTTTCCATCAGCATGGTGATCCAGCCCGATTCAATGCGGGTGGTGTAGGCGTCAAAGTAAAGGGTTTGCTTCAGCCACATCCAGCCGGCCAGAACGGCCACCAGGCAGATCAAAACCATCACCACCAGACCCGCTGTCCGCTTCCAACCCGTGTGCGAGATTGTCCATTCCAGCAGCAGAATGACTGCCAGAATGGCCGTGATTACCATGCCGATGGGGATGGAAATGAGGCAGGCAATGACCATGATCGCTGCCGGGATGGCCAGCGCTTTGACCGGTTTCTCGCGCCATTGCAGTACCGCCCAAAAACCGATGCAGGCCAGACCAATCAAGAATGGTTCGCGCATTTGCGTGCTGCCGAGCAGGATGCCATCGGGATAGAGTGCGAAGATCCAACCTGCCAGCAGGGCAATTTTTTCAGACCATCGGAGTTTAACTGCAGCAAATAAAAACCCGGTACCCGCAGCCATGGCGAAGGCTGCCAGCAGAACGATCAGCAAGGGACGGATGACGTCGATACTGAGGATGCGGTAGATGAGCGCGCTGATGAAGAGCAGACCGCCGTACTGGTCGGCAATGTTCGGTTCGGTGAAGGCGCTGATGAGCGGTTTTCCATCGACGGCCAGTTGATAGGCCGCCTGGTCGCGGTTGAAGGCATCTGAGTAGAAATAACCGGCGTTCTGCACAGGCGTGTCATGACCGATCGCGGGCAGGGCAGCGTACAGGAAAATTCCGACTGCGAGGCGCAGCAGGAAAGCCGTCAGCATCAATGCTGCCAGGGGCTTGCTGCTGCCCAGTGAGCGCCAGATCCTGATCAATACAAAGAGCGAAACGAACGCCAGCACAGCCGCGGCCAGCCAACCCTGCCAGAAGGAACCCGCTGAAAAGGCAGCGATCACGGCGCCGAGGGCTGCCGCTCCGAGGAAGGCAATGAGCAAATCGATCAGGGGTTGATAGGTCTTTTTCATCAGTCTCCGGTGGTTAGTGACGGTTGAAAGTGGAAAGGATCGCGTTCATCCTTTCATCCCATGAGTATTTTGCGACGTCTTCCCTGGCCTGCCGGCCCAGAGATTCACGTAACTCTTTGTCTTTTTTCAGTTTGCCAAGCATGGCAATCAGTGCCTGCAGGTCTTCGGGCGGATAAAATGCGGCGTTCTTCTCGTTGAGCACTTCGTGCAGCACCGGCAGGTCGCTGCAAAGGATGGCTCTTCCGCAGGCCATGTACTCAAAAACCTTCATCGGGCTGGTAACGCTGGCAATGTCGCCGCCGCTGCTGCCGGCCACTTGTTTGCGGTAGGGCACAAGCAGCACGTCACCGGCTGCCTGGTACAACGGCAGTTTTTCATTGGCAATGAACCCCGTCAGCGTGAAGTTGGTCAGGTGTAAAGCATCAGCTTTCGCCTGCCATTCACGAATGGCTTGCGGGTTGCCGCCGACGCAGAGGAATTGTATCGCCGGGAAGGCAGCCGCCAGGTCGAGCAGGATCTCGAGTCCGCGACCGGGGTAAAATCCGCCCGAATAGACTGCGGTAAACCGTTCAGGCAGTTGGAGTGCCTGGCGGGCTTCGGAGGCGCCGGGCAGGTTTTGAAACCGCTCCAGATCGACCCCATCCGGGGAGATGAAGGTTTCACTCTCTTTATGGTGCACATGTAGTTTGTTTTCAATGAGCTTTTTCAGCGAGCTTGTGATGAACACGGCCATTTTCCGGCCGCGCAGCCGCAGATAACGTTGATAAAGCTTGGGACCGAGCCGCCCCATAGGCACGTCATGCATTTCGAGGATGACCGGCAGCCCGATGCGCAGTGCCAGCACAGCCACACGCACCAGACGGGTGTAGACCAGATCGGTGCGGTTCATTTTAGCGAGAATAATTGATCTCAGGGCGAAGTCGATCTTGCGCAACGCGGGGACAAATGGCAGCCAGGTGATTTTAAACTCAGTGTTCAAACCGTAGTGACTTCTCAACGCCTGGCTGTCGAAAAATGGGATCCCGGCCACAACCAGTTCGACATCGTGTCCGAGCCGCGTGAACGCCTGGCACACTTTCATCACCTGCATGCTGTTGGCGGTTTCCGATGGGATGGTGGAGGGGGCGATGTAGGTGATCTTCATGCGGCCTCCATCTCGGGGAATTCCTTTTCACCCTTGCGTACCATTGCCAGCCCGATCACAACCAGTAACCCGACTGTGACAAAGAAATTGCCTGAAAGCAGCGCGGCTTCGCCATTGATCCCAAAAGTGGGAACGACCACAAACGCCAGAGCGGTCTTAACCACTGCCACCGCTGCCAGCACATAAAGTGGAATA